>NZ_NETS01000007.1:0-300000 GCF_002150035.1 Leptospira venezuelensis
CGCATGAACATCCATATGATGATCAGCAACAGCTCAATTCACAGTTATATTCTATTGTTGAAGTTTATTTAAAAAGCCAGAGTTAATAGCTCTGGCTTTTTTGTTTTATAAGGGGAGGAAAAGGAGTTTCGAACTTAAGGATAAAATTTCTGAATGAAATGAGCAAATTCTTGGTTCTTAGACGCTATCTTTCCAATCCATATTTGATTTAGTTCGCGCCTTTGTTCAGATAGAATAAGTATTTCACTTTTATGCGGATCAAAACGATTTAACGCAATGACGCCGATCCCAAAAACGCTATGAAGTAATTGCAGTTCGCTAAAAAATTCTTCTTCCCTATCGATATCAGAGGCAACTAGGTATCCTTCATGCGCCCATGAAGAATTGAAAAACGATTGAGCAAAAGATTCCTTGATATTGTTGAATTTTAAATTTATCTTTAATTCGAAGGAATATATTCTGTAAGATTGTTTTTTAGATCGTTTTCCTTGTATTGAATCTAATGGTAATGCACCTACCATATCCGGGTGAGACCATTTTTGTTTTCCGCTTCGCTCTTTCGTTGATCGTTCATGATGAATTGTATATAAATTTTCAATGTAGAGTTTGCTTTTAGCATACTCAGCAAATATTGCATGGAGATTTCTCTCTTCTTTATGAGGTGGATTTGCAAATGAACTTAAACTCCGTGTTATTTTTAAGGCAGATTTTCCCGATTTCGATAAAGAAATTCGATCGGGATCATTTTTTACTTTCTGAATCAGTGGATGCTTTGATTTAAGCAATTCGTTTGCAATAGCTCTTGAAACTTGCCTGAGAGAAAGTTCCTCTATGCCATGAGCGATCCAGTTCCTTTTCTTAGCATATTCCAGAATCTCTGGAGGATTCAGACTCTTCTGGGATTCGAAAAGTATATCCATTACTAATTCGATTATAGAGGCAAAACTTTGCATTTGAGGGCTAAGGATTGACTTAATTGGTAATTTTGGAATTACATTTTGAAGTTGAATTTAGGGACATTGTATTAATATGTCAAAATTCCTTAATTTTGACTTTGGAAAGCGTTATGATTCTTTGCGTTTGAGGAATTGTATTTACCTTTGAAAACTGAAAAACAAACCAGAAAGGAAATAATTGACCTTCGCTTAGCGAATGCTGGGTGGAATCTTTCCGATAAGACCCAAGTTATAGAGGAGTTTGATATTGCAGTTGTGAAACCTTCCTCTTCATTGAAGGCGAAATCTTCGTATGCAGGCCACCAATTTAGCGACTATGTTTTACTTGGAAAAGACGGTAAACCATTGGCAGTTGTAGAAGCCAAACGGACTTCCACAGATGCAGCAAAAGGAAGAGAACAGGCTAAACAATATTGTTATAATATTCGCGAGAGGCATGGAGGAGAACTCCCATTCTGCTTTTACACAAATGGTTATGATATTTATTTCTGGGATTTAGAAAATTACCCTCCCAAGAAAGTTTATGGTTTCCCATCTCGAGATGATCTAGAGCGTTACTCCTACCTAAGAAAAGCTCGTAAACCATTGGCGAGTGAATCCATTAATACTAAAATTGCTGGTCGGGAATATCAAATAGCCTCGATTCGAGCGGTGATGGAGGTCGTTGAAAAGAAGCGAAGAAAGTTTCTCTTGGTAATGGCTACGGGTACTGGTAAGACAAGAACCTGTGTGGCATTGGTTGATGCTCTTATGCGTTTCGGTTGGGTAGAAAGAACTCTTTTTCTTGTGGACCGGATTGCGCTTCGGAAGCAAACTTTGGATGCATTTAAAGAATATCTTCCTAATGAGCCGTTTTGGCCAAAAGAAGGAGAGCAAGATATCTCTGCAGACCGTAGGATTTATGTTTCTACATATCCAACGATGTTAAATATTATTCGTGACGAAAATACGAGTCTTAGCCCTCATTTTTTTGATTTAGTCGTTGTAGATGAAAGCCATCGTAGTATCTACAATACATACCAGGAAATTTTAAATTATTTTAATACGATTACATTAGGGCTTACTGCAACTCCAACAGATGTAATTGATCATAATACATTTCAGTTATTTGAATGTGAAGATGGGGTTCCCACATTTGCTTATTCCTACGAGGAAGCAGTGAATCATATTCCTCCTTACTTATGCGATTTTCAGGTAATGAAAATTAAATCCAAATTTCAAACGGAAGGTATAAGCAAGCGAACTATTTCTTTGGAAGACCAGCGGAAGTTAATCATAGAAGGAAAAGAAGTAGCCGAAATCAATTTTGAAGGGACGGATCTAGAAAAAAAGGTTATTAATAAGGGGACCAATTCTTTGATCGTTAGAGAATTCATGGAAGAATGTATCAAAGATCCGGATGGGGTCCTTCCAGGGAAAACGATCTTCTTTTGCATGACAAAGGCTCATGCGAGAAGGATTGAGGAAATTTTCGACTCTCTTTATCCGGAATACAAAGGAGAGATCGCGAAAGTTTTAGTCAGTGATGATCCAAGAGTTCATGGAACCGGTGGGTTACTCGATCAATTTACTCGTCAAAATATGCCAAGGATTGCGATCAGTGTAGATATGCTGGATACAGGAATCGATGTAAGAGAAATTGTGAATCTTGTTTTTGCAAAACCTGTTTACTCTTATACAAAATTCTGGCAAATGATCGGTCGTGGAACCCGCCTTTTAGAAAATGATAAGATCAAACCATGGTGTCCTGAAAAATCGTCCTTCTTGGTTTTAGATTGTTGGGATAATTTCGAATACTTTAAGCTAAATCCAAAAGGAAAGACTGGGAATCCTCAAATTCCTTTGCCAGTCCGGCTTTTTGGACTTCGATTAGATAAGATTGCAAAAGCAATTGAGTTAGGCGAGAATTCGATTCTGAAAAATGAAATCCACAATTTACGAAAGCAAATTTCCTCTCTTCCAAAATCATCCGTCGTCATTATAGAAGCTCAGAATGAACTTCAGAGACTGGAAGATAAGAATTTTTGGAATCATTTGAGTCCGGAAAAAATAGAATTTTTACGTTCGATTGTACAACCGTTATTCCGTACGGTTTCGGATGCAGATTTCAAGGCAATGCGATTTGAAAAGGATATTGTGGAAGCTTCTCTTTCTTTTCTTTCCGCAGAAATGGATAAATTTGAGACATTAAAGTCTTCGATCGTGGAGGAAATTGGACGATTACCTCTTACTGTGAATACGGTTGCGAAAGAGGAAGAATTGATTCGAACTGCTCAAACGAACCATTTTTGGATTACGATCAACGAAGAGAAATTCGACCTTCTTATCCATCACCTATCCCCTTTAATGAAACAGATTGAAAAAGTCCCTATATTAGGGCCTGCCAAGTTCGATTTGAAAGATATCGTTATTGAAAAGGAATTTGTAGAGTTCGGTCCATCCCATGAGGCATTGAGCGTTGCGAAATACCGGGAACTTGTGGAAGTAAAAGTGAATGAACTGGTTTCTAAAAGTCCTATTTTGAAAAAGATCAAACAGGGCCAGGAGATCTCGGACGAAGAAACGGAGATTTTAGCGGAAGAGCTTTATAATGAGCATCCTCATATCACGATTGATTTGTTGAGAAGAGTTTATAATCACCGAAAAGCGGAGTTAGTACAATTTATTAAACATATCCTTGGGATTGAAATTCTAGAGAGTTTTTCAGAAACTGTAACTAAAGCTTTTGAAGTTTTTATCCAAAACCACAGTTATTTAACGAGTCGTCAGTTGCAGTTTATGGATCTTTTGAAAAGTTATATCCTGGAAAAAGGAGAACTTCAAAAAAGGAATCTAATCGAATCTCCTTTTACACTTCTGCATCCGGAAGGGGTACGTGGAATTTTTGATCCGAAAGAGATCGAAGAAATCCTGGAATTAGCTGATAAGGTAATCGCCGCTTAATGTTACAAAATAATCCCCAATTAAAATCACTCATAGATAAGCTCTGGAATAATTTTTGGAGCGGAGGGATCAGTAATCCATTAACTGCAATCGAGCAGATCACTTATCTAATATTTATGAAACGTTTGGATGATCTGGAGACCAAGCGAGAAAGAGATGCAGAATTTACAGGAGAAAAATATAAATCCAGATTTAGCGGAAAGTTTAAGGTTCCAGGTAGTAACGAGCTCATTGATAAGAAAAAGCTTCGCTGGAGTGAATTTAAACATTTTACTGCGGATGAAACTCTTCTTCATATCCAAACCAAAGTTTTCCCCTTCTTAAAAGAGCTGAATGGAGACGCGTCTCCGTTTACGCATCATATGCAAAATGCAGTTTTCATTATGCCAAAGGCTTCCCTGTTGACGGAGGCGATCCAAATCATAGAATCCATTTTCGCTGAGATCGAAAAGGACGCTAATGAAGGAGGACATGCATTTCAGGATATCCAAGGAGATGTCTATGAGATGCTATTGAGTGAAATTGCAACTGCTGGAAAGAACGGGCAATTCAGAACTCCTAGGCATATCATCAAATTGATTGCGGAACTTGTTGCTCCTCAGCTTGGGCAACGAGTTGCAGATCCAGCCTGTGGAACAGGAGGGTTTTTACTTGGAGCATACCAATTTATGCTCACGGATTATATTCGAAAGAAAGATCCGAAAAAAATTGTAAAAGATGAGGATGGATTTGAGAGAGGGGCTTTAAGTTCTGCTGTAGATAAAAAAGTAAAATCCATTTTAGACGATAGTTTTTACGGATACGATATCGATACCACTATGGTGCGACTCGGTTTAATGAATCTCATGATGCATGGAATTGATGAACCCCATATTGATTATAAAGATACATTGAGTAAAAAATTCAATGAAGACAAACAATATGATATCGTACTCGCAAACCCTCCCTTTACGGGAAATATAGATAAGGGAGATATTAATGAGAATCTTACCTTGCCGACGACCAAGTCGGAACTTTTATTCGTAGAAAGAATTTTTAATATGCTTCGATTGGGAGGAACTGCAGGAGTCATTGTTCCTCAAGGTGTACTTTTCGGAAGTGGAAAGGCGTTTGTAGCTCTTCGTAAAAAGCTAATAGAAGAATCTGAGCTAAAAGCAGTAATCACATTACCGAGTGGCGTCTTTAAACCTTATGCCGGAGTGAGCACCGCTATTTTAATTTTTACCAAGGGTGGAGAAACGGAACATACCTGGTTCTATGAGATGCTGGCAGACGGGTATAGTTTGGATGATAAGAGAACCAAGATCGAACAAAGCGATCTCATGGACATTGTTGCTCGATTCCAATCTAGGGATCCAAAGAAAGATACAAAACGAACCGAAAGAGCTTTCTTTGTTCCAAAAAAGGAAATCACAGGAGTTAAACCGGAGGAAAGTAAATACGATCTTTCCTTAAACAAATATAAGGAAGAAGTCTACGAAGAGATCGAATACGAATCCCCCAAGCTGATCCTGGAAAAGCTAGAGATCTTAGAAGGGCAGATCCAAACCGGGTTAAAAGAGCTCAAATCCAGGCTTTAATATGTTCGTTTTTTCAAAAAATGTTTACATATCATTCTCAATATGTATAAAAAAATGCATATTTTATACATATTAAATGGAAGCGTATAAAAAACAGCCATTTCTGCTCCCGATCCTTCCTCCGAAAATCGATCTGGAAACAAAGCCGATTCTCCGTGCGGTTTCCCAGGCACAGCGTTATCTGGCGGAATTAAAGGGGGTGTCTGGGAGTATTCCGAATCAGAATATTCTGATCCATACTCTATCTCTACAGGAGGCTAAGGATAGTTCCGAGGTAGAGAATATCATCACGACTCATGACGAGCTTTTTAAGGAAGAATTATTTCTGGACGGAGATCCTCATCCTTCTGCAAAGGAGGTCGCAAGATATGCTTCCGCTTTGAAAAAAGGATTCGAGCTTGTAAGGACTCATCAAATCCTTACGGAAAATCATATTCTAAACATCCAAGAGGAATTGGAAAATAATTCGGCGGGATATAGAAAAGTTCCGGGGACTACCTTAAAGAACCAATCTACAGGAGAAATTGTTTATACTCCTCCCCAAACCTTGGAGGAGATCCAGACTCTCATGAAAAATCTGGAACAATATATCAATGATGACGATTTGTCCGAGGTTGATGTTTTAATCAAGATGGCGGTCATTCATTACCAATTTGAAAGTATTCATCCGTTCTATGATGGGAACGGTAGAACGGGAAGAATTTTGAATATTCTATATTTAGTTTTAAAAGACTTATTGAGCCTGCCTATCTTGTATTTAAGTCGGTATATTATTCGAAATAAATCGGAGTATTATACCCGACTTCAGGCAGTACGAGACAGAGGAGATTGGGAAGGATGGATTTTGTATATGGTCCAAGGAATAGAAGAAACTTCTAAACAAACCATCCAAACTATTCTGCAGATCAAAGTAGCAATGCAGGATTATAAACAAAGGATCCGGAGTTCTTGTAAGTTTTATAGCCAGGACCTGATCAATAATCTATTCTATCATCCTTATACGAAGATCGAATTCATTGAGAAGGATCTAAAAGTAAATCGGATAACTGCTTCTAAGTATTTAGATGAACTTTGCGAGAAAGGTTTTCTCAAAAAAGAAAAGTTAGGGCGTTCGAATTATTATATTAATCTAAAGTTGTTTAGGATTTTGGTTGGGTAAATGTTGTTAAAATGAAGTTCGCGTGTTTGTCTCAATTATCTGATAAGATTTATCATGGAGGAACGCCTTCCAAAGAAATTCATTCATATTGGAATGGAAATATTCCATGGATTAGCAGTGCCGACATTGATGAATTTGGATGCATAAGTATTACTCGATATATTACTGAGGAAGGGCTTAAAAACTCGGCTGCCAAACTTGTTCCCAGAGGTTCCCTGATTATCGTGAATCGAGTTGGCGTAGGTAAGGCGGCAATTGCACCTTTCGATTTATGTTTTAGCCAAGACTGTCTGGGTTTAATACTCAACGAAGAAATTGTGGATGTGAATTATTGTATAAGGATGTTGAAAGAAGAGCTTCCTAAGCTTCGGAGCCGTACTCGTGGTGCCACTATCCAGGGAATTTCTAAAAAAGAAGTAGAGAAAATTGCAATTCCTCTCCCGCCTCTCTCCAAACAAATCCAAATCGCTGAGATTCTCAGCCAAGCTGAGACTTTGATTGCAAAACGCAAAGAAAGCATTCGTTTATTGGATGAGCTGGTCAAGAGCCAGTTTTTGGAGATGTTCGGGGATCCTGTGAAGAATGAGAAGGGATGGGAGGTGAAGCGGTTAGGGGAAGTCTTAAAAATTAAACATGGTCATGCTTTCCAGGGTGAATATTTCTCTGATCGCGGCGAATACGTCTTATTGACGCCAGGTAATTTCTTTGAAAGTGGTGGATATCGAGACAGAGGTGATAAGCAGAAATATTATGTTGGACCTATTCCTAGCGGCTACATATTGGAAAAAGGAGATTTGCTGATCGCGATGACTGAACAGACGTCCGGACTCCTCGGTAGCCCTTTGATTGTGCCAGGTCCGGGAGTCTATTTACATAATCAACGGTTGGGATTGGTTGAGCTTAAGGGTGATAAAGCAAATAAGATTTTCCTTTTTCACCTCTTTAATTTTTACAAGGTTCGTACTTTGATTCATTCCAAAGCCACAGGTACCAAAGTACGACATACTTCACCAAGTAAAATAGAGGATCTGACTTTAGGAATTCCGGAGATTTCCGAACAAAATCAATTTGCTGATTTTGTTATAAATCTAAATAAACAAAAGGTTCAATATATTGAAAGTCTCCGGAATTTTGAATCCTTGTATTTCTCCTTAAGCCAGAAAGCATTCCGAGGAGAACTGACATTTGCAAAAGAAACTGTTATATTAAGTGAATCCAAATCATTGCGATCAGATATAGCTCCAGAAACTATATCGAAAAAGAGACGAACTACAGAAAAATCTAAAAAACCAAAGGTTAATTCAATCTCATTGAATCTGGAAAAAGAAGAAAAATTTTTCCTTAAGCGCAAAGTCCTCGGGTCCTATATCATCAACCAAAGTTTAGAAGACTCCAATTTGGGAGACGTGAAATTCGAAAAACTATTACATTTAAGCGAATACCATGTTCTCAAAAGAAACTTTGGTCAACATTACATTCAGAAGGTAGCTGGACCTTATGATAATAAGTTTACTATTAATTTTTTCCAGCAAATCGAGAGAGATCGTTGGTTTCTAAGATTGAAAAAAGGAAAACAGTTTTTCTTCAAGCCTGGAGAGAAGCATGATAGTTCTACAAAGACTTACAATTATTTTTCTAAGGAAGAATTGAGCGGTATCAATGGCTTGATTCAATTATTTAGAAAAGCAGATTTCGAGCAAGTTGAGATTGTTTCGACTTTGTATGCAGTATGGAATAACCGAATTATCAAAGCCGAGCCAATTGTAGATACACTTTTAAAAGAAGATTTTTTGAATTGGGCGCCTGAAAAGATAAAATACAAAGATCGTGTGGATGGAGCATTGGCTTGGATGCGCGAAAAAGGTATTCTTCCCGATGGTTGGGGGCCACTCATCGAGAAGGCGGAGTAAAGCTTTTGATAATCTTTGCTTATAGAGCTATGTTCGCTTGACAATTCGTCTAAAAGTTGGAAGCTTAGAAGTATGGACCAAGAAGACGACAAAATTCTTGAGAATATTATAGCAGGTGGTCTTTTAGGAGCGGGATTAACAGCTCTTTTAAAAGATCGCAAAGCAAATAATACAGAGATTGCCTTAGGAGCACTTCTAGGTGCGGTTGTATTGGCTTCTGTGAATGCGAAAGAAAAAGCAAAAGAAAATAATCAAGATGTACTTATTCGCAGAGGAAATGAGCTTTTTCGCAGAACTCCAGATGGAAGAGAAATTTTCGTAAGATCGCTCCCACCAAGAAGATTGAATTTTCCAGCAGAGTACGATCTTTCTTAAAAATGGCGAAAATTCGACTTCGCATTTTTGCTGGGCCTAATGGATCGGGTAAAACAACATTCATTCAAAATTTTCCGGAATTCGGAGAGAATATAAAATTAGGAGTTTATATCAACGCCGATGATATTGAAGCCCTTCTTAAAAAAGACCGAATATTAAATTTCGCTCATTATAAGATTTCTGTTTCGACCGAGGAAATACAGGATTACTTTAAAAAATCTCAATTTTCACCAATCAAAAGTAGTCAGCCAAATTTATGGGAATCATTTGAATGTCGAGATGGACACTTAGAAGTAATTCCAAGTCAGATTATTGATTCATATATTGCAGCAGATCTTGCAGAATTCCTTAGGCTAACCATGATAAAAAATAAAATTTCTTTTTCATTCGAAACCGTTATGAGTGATCACCGAAAAATCGATTTAATTAAGTATGCTAAATCAAATGGATATAAGATATATTTGTATTACTTTTGCACGGAAGATCCGGAGATCAATATCAATCGAGTTGAAAATCGGGTAGGCCAAAATGGGCATGGAGTTCCGGAAGATAAGATTCGAAGTAGGTATAAGGCAAGTTTAGGAAACCTAAAGGAAGTAGTATCCTTATCTGATCGTACTTACCTATTTGATTCTACGGAACAATATGCTTACTTATTTTCTGAAATCACGGATGGCAAGCATGTGAAGATTTTCGATGTAAATAAAGTCCCAAATTGGTTCTCTGATACATTGGGACCTGGATGATTTAATTGGATATGACCTAATCCATTAATCCCACTTATCGTATTCGCTTTTAACTTTTCCTAATTTAATATCCTCTTCTACATTTTTCAGGAACTCCCTAAAATCCTTGTTACTGAAGGCAAGTCTATCAACGGTATCTAAGTCGATTTCGTCTTTTCGATTAGCCAAAAAAAGGATTTCACTGTCTTCGGGATTTTTTGTGTCCAGTAAGATTATCCCAATTCCAAATGCTTTATTCAGTCTTGCAAGTTCGTCTTTGAAATCAATCTCTTGGTTTATTTTCGTAGCAACCAAATAGCCTTCGTTAGCCCATGAAGAATTCGAGACGGCTTGAAAGAAAGCCTCTCTTAAATTGCTGTATTCGAGCCTTATCTTCATTTCAAATGAATAGAACTTACAAAGTGGAGCTTTAGTTAAGGATTGAATGATTTGTGTTTCAGTTTCATAATCTTCAAATGTAAAATGAACTCCAACTAAATCCGGATGAAGCCATCTATTCGCACCTTTTGGGCTTCTACTTGAAATTTCGTGATGAATAGTTTTTACGTAAGCATTAAAATGTGAGTTTGAGTAAACGAATTTGGCTAAATGAGGATGAAGACTACGCTCATTTAAAGGCGAATTTTCATCTTCTAAAGCATAAGATTCTAATTTTAGGATTTGAGTACGTATCATATCACCCCATCCAGTAAGTGCAAATCGAGTTGGATGTTTACTTACTTTTTGAAACGGAGAACGTGGGTTGTTTTTGAGACTAAGGTAGATTTGTGCAGAAATAGAAGCTTCTGGGGTCTTTCCCACCGAATCAGTCTTCCATTTTTTCTTTTCTGCATGCGCCCACATTTCGGTCGCAGTCATCGGCTGTTTTGTTTCGTGCAAGGCTCGCTCGGCTACCTCTAGGAAGGAAAGAGACATTTGAAGAAGAATATTTTAAAGAAATATAATTTCGTAAATAATTTAAACTGAAAGGCTTATTTTCTATTTTTCGGGCATACCTTAAATTTTGAAGTAGGATGAGCTGTGATATCGGTTAAAGCTGAAGATGTGACTTTGTGTAGCCCGACCACAATCTAGAAAACACAATTGAATCATTTCCTCCTATAAAGTGCCTTGCTTTTCTTTGCAGATCAATCACACATTGATTGCAAAGGTACTTGGATGGAAGCTATACAAAAAAACTCAAAGTTAGAATCAGAAAAAACTTCACTTTGGCGGGAATTACGAAAAGCACTTACTGGAACAGAAGCGGATTATACTCAAATTTCGCTTGGTAAGGCCGTTTTTTTACTCTCTGTTCCAATGGTTTTAGAATTGGTCATGGAGTCTGCATTTGCAGTCGTTGACATTTATTTTGTAGGTTCTTTAGGTCCTTCTGCTGTTGCTGCGGTTGGGCTTACGGAAACGTATTTGTTCCTTCTTTATTCTCTCGCTATTGGAATGTCCACTGCAGTGACCGCGATTATCGCAAGAAGGATCGGAGAAGGAGATAAGGAGCAAGCTGGGATTGCCGCAGTTCAATCTGTTTTCCTTTCTATACTTGTTTCATTACCTTTCGCTATCTTCGGAGTTTGGTTTGCGAAAGATCTTCTTATACTCATGGGAGGAGATCCCTGGGTCGTGGAGCATGGGTCCCGTTATACACAATGGATCTTCGGCGGAAATATCGTAATCATGCTTTTGTTCGGACTCAATGCGGTTTTTAGAGGCGCGGGGGATGCAGCGATCGCAATGAGAGTTTTATGGATTTCTAATGGTCTAAACATGATCCTGGATCCGATCTTTATCTTCGGTTTTGGTCCAGTTCCGGCTATGGGGATAGAAGGTGCTGCCATCGCCACAAATATCGGAAGGGGAGTCGGAGTTCTATTTCAAATCTATCTTCTTCTAAAAGGTGGAAATCATATTAGAGTGCTTCGTTCTCAGATCAGCGTTCATTGGGAAATCATTTCGGATATAGTTAAGACTTCTCTTGGCGGGATTGGGCAAACTATTATAGGAATGACTTCTTGGATCTTTCTTGTGAGAATTATTTCCGAATTCGGAAGTGAAGCAGTAGCTGGAGCTACAATCGCTCTTCGGATCATGATGTTTACTCTCATGCCTTCTTGGGGAATGTCCAACGCTGTTGCGACTTTAGTTGGGCAAAACTTAGGTGCAGGAAGACCTGATCGTGCTGAAAAATCCGTTTGGATTGTAGGTGTATGGAATATGGTTTTTCTGATCGGAGTTTCCATCTGCTATTTTATTTTCAGGGAATCTCTTGTATCGATCTTTACTGATGATGCCAAAGTAATCTCTATCGGTTCTGAATGGTTAGGGATAGTATCCTATTCTTATTTTGTATATGCTTGGTGGATGGTAAGCGTTCAGGCGTTTAATGGTGCAGGTGATACAATGACTCCTACATTAATCAATCTGGTCTTTTTTTGGATGTTCCAAATTCCATTCGCTTATGTTTTGGCGAAGGTTCTTTCATACGGATACTCTGGAGTATTCTGGGCAAGTATGATCACAGAAACTTCTGTCGGACTTTTCACTCTTTGGTTATTCCGAAAAGGTGGATGGAAAACTTCGAAGGTTTGATTATAGGCTTTGTTTTAGGCGTTCCTAATCGCGGGAACGCCAGACCTTTCTTATGGAATTACTTGAACTTGCACAACTCCTATGATTTGGTTCACATGCACTCCTGGAAAAGGAGCCGTATCTTGATAGGATGGTATTCGATAGATTACATTTGCTTTGCCAGCCGTGGATCCTGAAACATTACAAATGGTAGGATTTAAGATACCACAACCGTCGAAATAAAAAATTGGACAGCTAAGAAAATCTAAAGGAACACCGTTGGTAATCGTTTCAATATTGAACGTTTGAGAGGTAGGGCAACCGGAATACGGATATTGGATACCAACAGAATAGCTACCGGTAGCACCTGCTTTAAAAATTACCGGGGAAGAAGGAAAACCTAGCCAACTTACCGGTTCCACTATCAAATGGGTCGATCCTCCTAATAAGGCAAGCAGTGGGCTATTATCCGATTTGTCAGCTTTATCTTTTTGCGCAGAATCATATAAAAAATAAGTCCCGCATTGGACTTGTAAGAATATGAGTAAGATAGAGAAGATAATAGATGCGCGTTTCACTTTAAATTTCCAGAATGAAGCTGATCTTACCATGTTCGTATATTTCGTGCAAGGCGGATTTTTGGTGTATTAGGAATATGGAACTGTATAAGGCATTTTCAATCGAGTTGAACGAGTTCTTATAATTTATTTCCGAGAAAATTGCTTGTTATCCCTTTATATCTCAATACGTTGTCGTTCGGGATTTAACCTTAGATTTGTCCGAAAAGATGCAAAATCGGATATACTAGATACGTTAGATGCTCGTGTATTAGAAAGGATTGTAATGAAAAGATTGATCATTCTATTTGGGCTCTCGATTTTATTCTGCTCATGTTATATGCACCATTCTAATGTCCAGGGAGACGGGTATGGAGTAAAAACGATCTTTCGTAGTTCCGACAAGAAGTTGGAAGTCCTACCAATTCGATTGGAATTTCGACCTCAAACTTATGTAGAAGCGGTAAAACAACTTCGAGAGAAAGGAACAGGGGTAAATGTAAAAGCGGACGATATCGCCGGATATTCGTCTCAAGAGATTATTTCGCAGTTTCGCAGAAGTTCCAAGTTCGTAGTGGACCCGAATGCAAATATAAAGATCAGGATCAGATCTACCGTTGATGAAGTGAAAAGCCCAGTCGTTACTATGATTGCCGGAATTCTAACGTTCGGATTTGTGCCGTTTATCTATCGCACATACGGAACCATATATTTTGAAATTGTAGACACTGAGAAGGAAGAAGTATTAAAAATTTATAAATATCCGGTGGAGCATCGTTCCTTTATGGGATGGTATCCTATCCTTTTGGCTCCGATACTTTCTCTGTTTAATGATAAGATCGATCATTCCACTTCGCCAAAAACTTTTACGATAATGAGGGCGGCTTATTCTCAATTCGAATACGATTTCATTAATGAAGTTTCCTCAGTTACAAATTTGGCTTCCCGGTTTTTTCGGACTCGGAATCACAATTATGCATTACTATTTTTGGATCAGCGGGTTAACGATTCGCAAAATTGGAATAATCTTCTGTATACAAGTCTGCAAAGCGGTTTCTTGGAGAATGGATTATCCTTGGTTGAGAGAAAGCGCCTGGATAAGGTAATTTCCGAGATCCAATTATCAAATTCCGGAATTACCGAAAATACCAGACTAAAATTAGGTAAATTATTAGAAGCGGATCGTTTGATCTTTGTGGAAGATTTTTCAGCTAAATTGTTGGGGAAGGGTAAACCGGCGGATATTTTCTTTTCCGTTCGATGTACAGACGTTCTAACCGGAAAGATCATTTGGGCGGAAAAGATAGAAAGTTCCATTTCGGATCGGTATTTGGACAATGATACGAATATATCAGAAGGAATGTTTAAAATTGCTACGGAAGCTTTGATCGAAAAATTGAGACAAAGTGGAGAGTTTTAAAGGAAGAAGGGCCGATTAGGCCAGGAATATTATTCTTTCAGAATGTTTAATTTATATTCCGAAAGAATAATATGAATTAATTTTTAATACCCGTGAGCGGTCATGACTTTTTCAAACTTTTCCAGAAGTTTGTGATCGTCTTGGTCGTTCGGATGGAATCCAGGGATATAATATTCTAAAATATAAAAGATCACAGCCCAAGCAAAGCCTGGAAAACCGAAGAAGAAACGAATGTCTCTAACGACTTGGCTTGGATTTGGAATACCAAAATAGAATAGAGCTCTGATTGTGCCAACTATGGCAAGCAGGCCCAGAAGTTGAACTGCGATAGTCATTCCAAGAATCCGAGTAAAATACCCTCCTCCGGAAGCACGATAAACGTCATATGCCACAGCTTTATGCTCTAATTCTTCCAATGCGTGCCATTCGATTACTTTCCAGCTAATCGGATCGATCCAAGCTACACGTTTTTCAGGGAGAGAAAGTAAAAATCTTCCGAGAGTTGCAGTAAAATGTTCCGCTGCTGCAGTGATCGATAGAGCAAGTCTTTTACCCCAAACAGGAAAAAGTTTCAGAATATTTTTTTCTAATACGTCAAAGAATAACCAGCAAAACATTTTTTCATGACTGCGGAAATCTAAACCGATCTCCACAAATCTTTCATTCATTTTATCATGAACATTTCCGTGGACTGCTTCTTGCCCTGCAAATGCTTTGATTTCATTTCTTAACGCAGGATCAACAACTTCGCTGAATGCTTTTACTGAACGTATAAAGAAACGTTCTCCTTCCGGAAATAATACACTTAAGCTGGAAAGAAATGCCGTAAAGAATGGGATGTTTTTGCCGAAACCTCTTTCCTTTGCAATATCTTCCAAAGGGAATTTCGGTTTACGTATTTTTGGCTGGACTCTAGTGGATGTCGCTTGGCCCATAATATTCTCCTAATATAAAATCGATCTGGATTTTCGATTTTTCTTTCTCCATCCTTTTGATTTTCACCGCTCATTAGAGAATATAAAAAAGATATTATATATCGATTCGGACTATTTATCCATTCCTTGAGCTATCGTCCGATCTCAGTGGAATAGTTATCTTTTGAATCATTGTAACGATTGCTACAAAATTAGGTCAATCCTATTCCTGGAAAAATAACTTGGCCAAACTGGATAGGCTGCCCGAAAACAAGTAAACACTGCTCGGAATTTGGGAGATTCTAAGACCTACTGGAGTTAAAGTTTACACCGCAAGATCAATTGTCTTTTCTTTCTATGGATATTGGATCTTTTGATTTTCGCACGATTGATCCAAGGATCTGAATCAGAGAGGTTTCAATTTTTTCTGAATTCAATTTCTAAATATGACAAATTCTGTCATGTTTAGATAGTATTATTACTCGTATACGGATCGGAGATTTCGATCTAGATACATGGTCCGAAAAGGAGTTATATATGAGCCTCAAAAAATATTCTGGAAGTTGTCATTGCGGTGCAGTTCGTTACGAAGCAGATTTAGATTTAAGCGCTGGCACAGGCAGATGTAACTGTTCCTTCTGCAGAAAAGTCCGAAACTGGTCCATCATAGTTAAACCTGAATCATTTCGTTTATTGAGTGGAGAAGATAGTCTCAGCTTTTACGAATTTAATACAAAAAGTAGCAAACATCATTTTTGTAAAAACTGTGGTGTTAGAACTTTCTCAAAAGGATATATCGAAGAAATTGGCGGAGCGTTTGTAAGTGTTGCGATTTCTACTTTAGATAATGCCGACCTAAACGAATTGATTGAAGCGCCAGTATGGTATGCGGACGGTTTGAATAATAATTGGCATAATCAACCTGTAGAGATCAGACATTTATAATTTTCGATCTCGATCTGCGTTAGGGATACGTAAGGCGCGAAGCGGACCCCGAGCCGAAAGGCGAGGCGTCCGAAGCGATAGCGAAGCCTGGAGTAGCCCGGCCCGCGAGGTTTCTCACGAAAGAGTCTGCGTTGTAGGAACTCCTGCTCGCGGGAAACGTCCGAATCCTTATATCTGTTGGAATTCCTACGTCAATTTTAGGTGAAATCTTGGACCCTTGGAAAACTTTGGTTTATAAAGAGCGCACTTAAAGATGATCAAAATTTCTAATCTTCATAAATCTTATACTTCTAACTTATTGTTCGATGATCTGAATCTGAGTTTAAATCGGGGCGAAAAATTGGGTCTTGTCGGGCGAAATGGTCACGGTAAGTCTACTTTGTTTCAGATGATTTTGGGGAATGTGGAACCGGATTCTGGAACTATCACTTTTCCAAAGGGTTATAAGATCGGACATTTACAGCAGCACTTGAAATTTACTAAACCTACTGTGTTGGAAGAATGCGCGCTTGGTCTTCCTGAAGGTGAAGAATACGAGACTTGGCAGGTTGAAAAAATTTTGTCAGGTTTAGGTTTTTCAGAAGCTGATCTGGAAAGAAGTCCCGAAGAATTTTCGGGCGGTTATCAGATCCGAATGAATTTAGCAAAACTTTTAGTGTCCGGTCCCGACTTACTTATGTTAGACGAGCCGAACAACTATTTGGATATTGTTACGATTCGTTGGTTAGAGGAATTCCTACGAGAGTGGGAAGGCGAGATCATTTTAGTCACTCACGATAGAAGTTTTATGGATAGTGTGGTGACTCATACTGCAGCGATACATCGTACTAAAGCGATCAAGGTCCAAGGTGATACTGATAAACTTTATAATCAGATCAATCAGGCCGAAGAAATTTATGAAAGGACTCGTTTGAACGAGGCGAAAAAAAGAAAACAAGAAGAGGTCTTTATCGCTCGATTTAAAGCGAAGGCAAGTTTTGCAAGTCGCGCTCAGTCCAGAGTGAAAAAACTGGAAAAGCAAGGTGAGATGAAGGCGTTAGAAGAAATTGAAAGTTTAGAATTATACTTTAACTCCGCACCTTTCGCCGCAAGCCAGATGTTGTCTGCGGAAAATATTTCTTTTTCTTATTCAGGACAGGAACCCTTTTTAATTTCCGATTTTTCTTTGAGCGTTGGTAAAAGAGATCGGATTTGTATTATTGGTAAAAATGGTAAGGGTAAGTCCACTCTTCTAAAACTTCTCGCAGGGGAACTACAACCAAGTGCCGGAAAAATTCAAAAACATCCTGCATTAAAAGAAGGTTATTTCGGTCAGACGAATAAATTGAATCTGAACGAGAACGCGACTGTCACCGAAGAAATTATGAGTGCAGATAAATCATGCACCGAATGGCTCGCAAGAACTATCGCGGGTGGATTGATGTTCTCAGACGATATGTCTTTGAAAAAGATCAAAGTCCTTTCGGGTGGCGAGAAGAGTAGGGTGATGCTTGGAAAAATATTAGTAACTCCTTGCCATCTCCTCTTTTTAGATGAGCCTACCAACCACTTGGACATGCAATCTTGTGATGCTTTGATCGAGGCTATTGATGAGTTTGAAGGTTCTCTCATCATGGTCACTCACAATGAGATGCATCTTAAAGCCGTCGCTACCAAGTTGATCGTTTTTGATAATGACACGATCCGAATTTTTGACGGATCCTATGAAGATTTCCTCAAGGATGTCGGCTGGTCCGATGAAGATTATTAAGAAAAGATAATTTTCTTTTTTATGATTATTTGGGCGGTCCCGCCCGCTTCGCGGGGGGCGTGCTGCTACGGATTCGCTATCGCTCATCCGGGCTTTCGCCCGGACTAAAGTCCTTCGCATCACTACCGCGGCATTTCGAATAATTATCAGCCTTTCCTAACCAACCACGCACTCAAAACCAACAGTCCTAAGCCGATCATTTTTTGAACTGAAATCGGTTTTTCGGGAAATCCTAATACTCCCCATTTTTCTAATAGAATAGAAGTTACCACTTGGCCTAATAAGAATAACGCGATCCAACTTGTGGCTCCTAACTTCGGTGCGAAAACCAAAGAAGAGGTAACTACAATTGCTCCTAAAAATCCCCCGATCCAGATCCACCAAGGTTGTTCCTTGATTGTTTGTAGTATGAATGAAGTGGATTTCATTTCTCCTAAGGCAAATGTGATGATACCTAGTGCGATAGTTCCTACGAAAAATGAAATCGTAGAAGCAAGCCACGGGTTTTCAATATTTTTTCCTAATATGGAGTTGATGCCTGGTTGTATAGACATCGCGAACCCGGAGAGCAGTGCAAAGATAACAGGTAATAATAGATTCATATGTTGATCTTAGTTCACCCTTATTATTTTACGAGCTGTTTGGAAATATGAAATGAGAGAATTTCAAAAAACTGAAAAGTTTATTTGAGAATAACTTAACGTTTATTGCCTTTGGAAGATTTCGGGTAAGAAACTTTGAATTCTGCCGTTGCTTTTGTCTCCCCATTCACAATGATTTCCAGTTTATGGATTCCAGGGAAATGTGTTCTGGTAGTCATTTGCTGAAAAGTTTGTTTTCTTTCATAAACTTTTGTTTCTTTGGGGGAAAATTCTCTTTCTTCTATCTGAAATACTTTTATGGAAAATTTTCCAGAAGATTTAAGATAATGGATCTTAGATTCTAATCTGTATAATGTTGTTTCTTTTGCTTCGGACTTCATTTCAAACCGATAGGACAGATGTTTTCCGATCTCTACGATCTTTGGTTGAAATTCCAACCTGGAAATTTTAGCAGATTTACTTTTAGAAAACCCAAAGATAGAAAGTGTGTCTGAGTTGCCCTGTTTTAACAAACCCCTTAGTGCATGCTTTAATAGAAGATCTGTATTTTTCGATTTACCCATCCATTTTTTTGCAATAGATATCACTAAATCCGGATGATCTTTAGAAATATCGTTCAGATGGTTGGCTACACTTCTGCGTACTACTTCATCCGGATCTTTTTTTAAATTTTCCAAAATGGAGAGGGTTTTTTTAGGATCATTTTTTAATCCTGGGATTCCTTTTCCCCATGGCAATCTAGGGCGAGATCCTTCACTTGCTAACCTTCTTGTCCCCGGGTGAGAATGTTTAGACCACTCTAACATTTTTTTCCACGTGATATCTGGATATCGGATCAAAAACTCGCGAATAGCGAATTCGCAGGAAATAATCTGTGTGATCTTTTCCATACAATATAGGGATTCCTCTGGATAATCAATGCCTGCGATTTCGACTGTCTCTCCCAAGAAGATGATATAAAACCTTTCTGTGCCTGAAAATTTTTCTTCCAGAACTTTCGAAATATCTAATAGAGGAGAAACTGCTTTTGGAAATGGTTTAGGGAGGGAGTTTGATAAGACCTCCGCAATTCTTTTGATCCTTTGTTTGAGTTCTAATGTCTTCCAATCTTTACGTTTGATCTCTTGGACCCAATCTTGAGGTCGTTTCGAAGATAATACCTTTGAGAATTGAGTACCTATCTCCAAGAGAGCCTTGTCATCGTAAAAATTCTTAAGAGCTTCCGCCATAAACTTTGTAATGATTCATTTACTAGTTCGTATAGGTAGTATTTTTCATCATTCTATTAAGAAAAGCCTTTATGCCAGTAAAAATAATTACTATCGATACCTACGTCGGTTTGTTTTATGAATTGGTAAAATGATTCCCGAAAATCTATATTTTATAGATTAATACACTTACGTGAATATCGCATTAACAAGACTGAAACATCTGCATGTTTTGAATCCTAGATTCTCATCTCCGGAAAAGGTTGTAGAGGATTTGGGCGCTATCCAAGGACAAGACTATGCTGCTTCTAAATGGGCAATAGGACTTAGAACCCCAGGTCTGAAGGAAGAAGATATTGAGTCCGCCTTTCTGGAGAAAAAGATCATTAGATCTTGGCCCTTGAGAGGGACATTACATGTTGTTTCTGCCAAGGATATTTATTGGTTATTGGATTTACTAGGCCCACCTACCATCTCTAAAAACGCAGCTCATTACAAAAAGATAGAATTAGATCCTAAAGTATTAAAAAAATGTTATTCGATTCTTTCTAAAAATCTTTCTAACCAAACCTTCCTTACCAGAAAAGAAATTTCTTCTATTTTAGAAAGATCAGGAATTATCACAAATACTACCAGATTATCTCATATTCTGCAAAGAGCTGGCTTGGAAGGTTTGATTTGTTTTGGCCCGAGAAGGGAAAAAGATTTTACTTACGCATTATTAGAAGAATGGATTCCAAAGATCAAAAGAATTCAAAAGCCAAAAGAAGAGGCTCTTTATGAAATTACTAAAAAATACTTTGATACTAGGGCTCCTGCTACCTTGCCAGACTTTGTATGGTGGTCTGGTTTGAGCGTAAAGGACGCAAAGGCCGGTATAGAAAGTTTAGGCTCTACATTGACCAGTTTTCAAAAAGAAGATCAGACTTACTATATTCCCAAGAAGATGGATCTAATCGACAAGGGTTCAGATACATTATTTCTTCTTCCTGCATTTGATGAGTTCTTATTAGCTTATACTGATCGTAAGGATTGTATGGATCCTCCGCCCAAGAGACTTTTAACTCCCGCGGATGATCTTTTTAGGCCCATATTGGTAATGAATGGTTGGGTGAGTGGAATCTGGCAAAGAGAATTTAAAAAGGAAGATGTTATCTTAAAATTGAATCCATATAAATCGCTAAATGCTAATTTCAAAAAGAAACTGAAAGAAGCGACCGAAGTATACGCAAAATATCTCGGGAAAAATTTAGTTTTAGAAGTTTAACTTAGTCGGAGAACTCTATTAATAAATTATGAATTAGATCGTAGTTTTTCCAGGGCAGGAAATGCCCTTCTCTGGAAAGTAGATATGTTTTTGTTTTTGTAGTAAAATTTTTCTGAACAAATTCAAGATTTTTGGGATCTACGAGTCCATCTTTCTCTCCTTGGACTACAATTGTTGTAGCTTTTATTTTTTTCCATTCTGCAACTAAATCTATTAACTGTCCCTTTAAAGGTAACATTTCCGAATTGCTATGAATCCATTCTTTTGGTAAGATCCAACTCGCGATCCAGGTATCAGCGACTTTATTATACCATTTGATTTCTTCCGTTTCAGGATCCATTGCGGCCGCTAATAAAAACAAATATTGAAATTTTTGAGGAGATATTGAGGCCATTCTTGCTGCAACTGGTCCCCCATAAGAATGTCCTAATATAGAAATCGATTTTTTTCCTTTTTGTATTTCTGGAAGTTTTAATAGTGTTTCTAAAATTATTTCCGCTTGAGTGTTTACGTCTGCAGCTGCTCCTGTGGATTTTCCGAAACCCGGGCGATCTAATCCAAGCATACAATAAATTCTTAATAATTCAGGATCTTTTAAGTATCTGAGATAATTTGACCATGTTCCAGGAGATCCATGAATAAATATTAGAATTTTGTTCTTATCTGGTTTGCATCCAGTGCTCACCCAATGAACAATATCTTCTTCTTTTTTGTTTTGGATTAAATATTCTCGGTAGTTAGTGTCGGATTCTTTGAGTTTTTGAAAGGCTTTATCTTCTTCCATACTCATTTCTTCATAACTGCTGCAACAGGAAAAAAATAAGAATAGAAGAAGAAGTTTTAACTCTTTCATATACGAGAACCGAGAAGAATTAAATTAAAGTTCGTCCCATCTTGAAATCGTTACGATTAATTAGGTATTTAAACGAAAATTTTGATAAGCAAAAAGATCCCGAAATTTGCTCCAAATACTATATAGAAAAATAATGGAGGAGAAGGTTCCATTTGTTTGTCTATCGCCTTGTTTAAGCTAACCTTTACGATCTCTTCTAAGACTGAAATGTCTTGAGTTCCTTTTTGCTCATAAGCGGCTGCCACTTCTTCTGCGAATTCAGCGATTCTGATCTTTTTTAAGAAGGTTTGTAGAATGAATCGAAGAACCTTAGGTAAGTTTTCCTTCTCCTGTAAAAACGTTGGCAGATCTTTAAGTTTAGAAGAGATAAACTTACCCCAATTATCAATCTTTTCAGACCCAACTCTTTTTTTGATCATTTCTGAGAGAGTTTTTGAGATATTATCAGTGAACCAGGCTTTGTTCTCTGAAACTAGATTGCCTAATTCTCTTCCTAAAAGATATTTTTTGATCCCGAGGAAGTATAGGAAAGGGAATATAAATGCAAATCCGATTACTAATAAAACGATCGGCCATAACTCTAAGACTATTACGATTAATGCAAGTATCGCCCCTATCCCTCCTGCTCTAGCGATAGGCATTGGTCCTAAGTTGGAGGCTATACTTTTCATTTCAGGAAAACAGAAGGCTAATAGAAATAGATTAAAAATAAAACCTAGAAAGAGTGCTATGGAAGAGAGTAAAAATATTTTTGCAGAACTTTTGACTGCAGTTTTTACGAATGTTCCGATCTCTTCTTTCATTAATATTTCTCCGGATATGTATTTCTTATTAATAACGGCCGACGCACGATTTTTTTGATCGTTTTAGCTGTTTTGTTTTAGCCAATCGAACATGATCTCAAAAATTTTTTCCTTACCGGGTTCGTCTGTGAGCCAATGAGCATGGTTAGGCAAGGCAACAAATTCCGAGTTTTCGTATCTTCTCGCGACTGCCTTTGTGACTCGTATGGGGATGATCCTATCCTTCTCCCCAGCCAAGACTAGAACGGGACAATTGACTTTTTCTGCTTGGATTTTGCTTCCTTTATAAGGATCGAAAAACCAGAATGCTAACTCGAAAAGTGCTCTTCCCGATTCATAATTTAAAGAAGTATAATATTCTTTCCTTTTATCTTTTGGAATTCGATTGAATAATCCGAAATTTGCCCCACGGTAGGTTGGTTTGAATGGTTTAGCCCAAAATTTCCAGCGAAACGGAACTTCCAATAAAGTATATAAAGGCGAGGGTCCGAGTGGAAAAATTCCAGAGGGAGCGGCTGGAGCAAATAATACGATTCTGGAAGCAAAACCTTCTGCAGCTAATGCTTGTGCTAACCATCCCCCCATAGAGTGTCCGATTAATGTAGGTTTGTTCCAACCTTTGTTTTGAATTTCCTTTTTTAAAAATTCAACGTAGTCGACTAGTCTATACTTTCCTAATGCTGGATCAGGTGGTTTATTTAATACATGAAATGGTAACGTAGGAGCAAAAACTTCGTGACCTTTTTCTTCTAATACTTTTCTAACTGAGTCTAGAGTGTCGGGTCTAGACCACATTCCGTGTAATAAGACGATCTTCATATGCGAATCCGGGGGTCCTAATTGAAGGGCATCTTACGAATAGAATCAAGAAAAAAAGAAGAAGGTCCTAAGTTTCCGGAATAAACCCTCTTCTCATTGTATTTTCAGTGATACTGATCGGTTCTACAAATTGTTTTAGATAATCTGGACCACCCGCTTTTGCTCCTACACCAGAAAGTTTATAGCCCCCGAAAGGTTGTCTGTCTACGACTGCTCCAGTAATCCCTCTGTTGATATACAGGTTCCCGACTTCAAATTTTTCTTTTGCATATTGAATGTTATTCGGGTTTCTCGAAAAGATCCCGCCAGTAAGAGCATAATCTACGTTATTCGCTATCTTAATAGCGTCTTCAAAATTTTTGGCTTTGAATAAAGTAACATAAGGTCCGAAAAATTCAGTTTGCCCTAAAGGAGAAGAAGGATCTTCACTTTCAAAAACGATAGGTTCTACGAAATGGCCTGAATGTTTTTGGTTTTCTTCTATTTTAAGTTTGCTTAGGACTTTAGAAGAAAACTGAGAGGCAATTCCATCCAATCTTATTTTAGATTCTGAGTCGATTACTGGTCCAACTTTTACGGAAGGATCTTCCGGTAATCCAGGTTTTAGAGATTGTAATGCATCCATAAATCTATTTTTGAATGTGTCGTATTTAGATTCCAAAAGTATAATTCGAGAAAGTGCGCTACATTTTTGTCCCTGAAATCCGAATGCAGATTGTATAGATGCTATCACTGCCTCATCCAGATCTGCATCTTCATCGACGATTAGTGCGTTTTTGCCACCCATCTCGGCAACTACCTTCTTAACGAATTTTAGATTTTGGGAAGCTGCTTCTTTGATCATTCCTAATCCAACTGCCCTGGAGCCTGTAAAATTAATGGTATGAATTTCTGGATGTTTGACAAAATAAGCTCCGATCTCTTCTCCTTTGCCAGGTAAAAAATGGAGCGCCGAAGAGGGAATTCCTGCTTCTATTAATATATTAAAAAGTTTGAATGCAATCGCGGAAGATTGTTCTGCTGGCTTCATAATGACCGGGTTTCCTGCAACTAAAGGAGCCACAGTCATTCCGCAAAGGATTGCCAAAGGAAAATTCCAGGGAGAGACTACCAATGTGACTCCCCTTGGTATGTATGTGTAGATATTCTCTTCTCCCAAAAGATCTCTTCTTCTAGGTTGAAAAATAGTCTCAGCTTCTTTCGCATAAAATTCACAGAAGTCGATTGCTTCCGCAATTTCCGCGTCTATATCCTTGATCCCTTTCCCTACTTCTAAAGATATTAATACAGTGAGTTCTGTTTTTCGAGAGCGTAGAATATTGGCTGCTTTCTTTAAGAATCCGATCCTGATCTCGGGTTTCATACTTTTCCAAGTTTCAAAAAATTGGACTGAGTTTATTACAGCTTCTTCGGCGTCTGTTATGGAAGCGTAATGTATCTCCGCGATTTTTTCTGACGTATTCGCTGGGTTGAAAGTTGTAACTACAAAAGAAGTTTTTTTTACTTTTCCGGAGATGATCGGACAAACTTGTATCGGGAATTCTTTTCTGATTGAAACGAATCCTTTACTTAAGATGGATCTTTCTTCTTCTTTAGAAAAATCTCTTAGGGTTTCGTTTTGAAAAATTGAATTATTATGATAGTTCATTTTGATTTCGGATTCTCCAGATACAATAATCGTTCCCTATCTTTACTATTCGCATTAATGTTTTTTAAAAAGCCTTCGTTAGTGGAATTTTCAAGCAACCTTCTTACTAGGTAAGCCATTCCGGGGATTACTTCTCCAATAGGAGAGTATTCTCTAACTGAAATTCCTAAGCTACGAATTGCTTGCTTATAGGAGTTCCCCATCCCGTACAACATCTGCACTTCAAAGAAAGTTTCCGGGACCGAATATTTTTCCGCTTTGACAAATGCTGAAGAGAGACTTCTTATATTATGAGAACCGAATGCAGGTCTTATATGAGGGAAGGAGCTAAGTAAGAGTTCGGAACATTCTTCATAATTTCTATCAGTATCGGACTTTATGAGATAAACCGGAGGATCCCACCCTTTTTGAGCGGATTGGGTCATTTCGTATTCCCAATAAGCACCTTTTACCAAACGAACGGTCAAAGGGTATTTTCGTTTTTTAGAATATTCTATTACTCTTTGTAGGTCTTTTTGAGAGGCTTTTAGATATGCTTGGACCACGATGCCGAAATGCGGATAATCTTGAAATTCTGTTTCTGCGAAAATCCTGAATGCTGTGTCCATTATGATGTCCTTTGTATCATATTGTTCCATATCTAGATTGATAAAAATATTTTTAGAAACAGCAGAACGAAGGATCGGTCTTAATTTGTCCATTAAATGAAGTACAGAAGATTCATGTGCGAGAGGATCCAATTGAGAATAGAGAGATGAACATTTTACGGAAATATTCCCCGTAGGTTCTCCGGGAAAATTGGAGCTGCGTATCTTTAAAAGTTCTCTGTCTTTGGAAATTTCTTCTAATAAAAGTAAATATTCAGAGATATAACGTTCTGCTTCTTTTTCGGAAAGTACTGCTTCCCCTAATATATCAATGGTGGAGCAGATTCCATTTTTATATCTTTTTATGATCTTTTTGCGATCAGAACCGTAGGTTCTTCCTAATATAAAAAATTTTGCAGTGAGTCTGATTCCGATCTTGGCACCTAATGCAACTAAGATGGAGCTTATTCGATTTGATAAGAATATGGAAAGAATTATCAAAATCCATTTCGGGAGTTCTGTAGGAGTTTCAACAAAGTAGATCTGGATATAACGAGAGATAGACGAAAGGGAGTTCAAACTTGGGAATAGATCTGCAAACCTAAATGCCTGCAATTTTAAAAGAGGGCGGTTATCTAAGAATGAAAGGCTTTTGGAAAATAATCTGTATGAGCTAAAAAAACCATCTTCAAAGGAATCGCTTAAACGAAATAATTCCCTTCCTTTTTCCAAGATCTTAGTTTGCAGTTCGGAAGAAGAAGTTATTATTTGGGGTTCGTTTTCTTTTGGAGCCTTCATTTTAATTTGTTCTAATCAAGCGGTTTTGCCATGCGAACCTTTTTGAAAGGCTTTTGCATCCACTATTCCCAAATCAAATATTACGAGTTGGAAAAAAGCATTGCCTTTTGGAAGAATAGACAGTCAAAGTTCGGTAGGCCACCTAATGAATATCCTATCACATTCTACCACAAACTTTTATAAGGAGCTTCCTGAGATTTCCCAATTTTCAGAAGTTACTGATAGTAAACATTATAGAAAGGTTCCGGATGATTGGATCGTGATCGTAACTGACATAGTAAAATCTACGGAAGCGATTTTAGAAGGTAGATACAAAGATGTAAATATGGCTGGGGGATTGACGTTGATGGGGATCACGAATCTTCTGAAGGATATGGAGTTTCCATTTTTCTTCGGAGGAGATGGGGTGACTATTCTACTCCCTAGTTCGCGATTGAAGGAGATCCAAGATATCCTTGCCGATACAAGAGAATTTGTAAGAGACTACTTTAACTTGGATCTTCGGATCGGATTCGTACCTGTTTCCGCGATTTATGAGGCAGGTTATAGTCTGACTATGGCTAAGCTTAGGATCTCTAAACATTATACTCAGGCTGTTTTAGGCGGAACTGGCGTAGCTTACGCGGAGAATAAAATCAAAGAGCCGAACTCCAAATATCTAACAGATAATTCTTATATTCCCAAGATTCGTGCCGATTTTTCCGGTTTTACATGCAGATGGAAAGATATACAAAGTCCGAAGGGAGAGATGGTTTCACTTATTGTAAAGATCAATTCGGATTCCGATGCGGAAGCTACAAAAACTCTTTCTGGTCTATTGTCTATGATTGACTCTTTGTATGGTTCTGAAAGGGAATATCATCCTTTAAGAGAAGAAAATTTGGTGATAGAACATTCCTCTTCTGCTTTGAATAAGGAAGCTACTGCTTCGTCTAAAGGAAATAGTATATTAAAAAAATTGTATCTATGGAAGATCAAATTCGAGACTTACGGCGCTGAGCTTGCAATCCGATGGAATCTTCCTTTAAAAGCGTTTCATTACAAATTGAATAGGTTAAAGAATTATCAGATTATCTCTTCCGATTCCAGAAAATTCGATGGGACTTTCAAAATGGTATTCGCAACGGATACTATGGATCGAAAAAAATTAGAGTCCAGCCTGGACGAAGCGGAGAAGTCCGGCAAATTACATTTTGGTATCCATATTTCTGACAGAGCCTTAATGACTTGCTTATTACATGCAGGAACAGAAAGAGAAGTTCATTTTATAGATGGAGCAGGCGGAGGATATGCATTAGCCGCAACAGTTCTTAAGAAAAAATTACAGGCTGTTGCTGCCTGATTAAGGGCAGCAGGTTGATGAACGAGACTTATTCTTTTTCTAACCAATAGTAGAATGCAGGTAATAATACCAGTGTAAGTATTGTGGAAGAAAAAATTCCTCCGATGACTACTGTCGCCAGAGGTTTTTGTACTTCTGCTCCCAACCCTGTTCCAAATGCCATAGGAATAAATCCGAAAGATGCGACTAACGCGGTCATGACAACCGGTCGGATTCTGCTGACCGCACCTTCTAATACTGCCTCTCTGACGCTCAGTTTACTTTCTTCTCGGATCCGGTCGATCGTGTATAATTTTACGAGTCCATTTAAAACCGCGATCCCGGAGAGAGCGATACACCCTACAAATGCAGACACACTTAGGTTCATTCCTCTTAAGAAGAGAAACCAAATCCCGCCTGTTAAAGCGAATGGAACACAGAAGAATACTAGTAGTGCTTGTTTGATAGATCTGAGTCCAAGATAAAGAACAGTGAATATCATGAACAACGTTGCAGGAATTATCACTCCAAGTTTTTCTTTTGCCTGCGAAAGATTTTCTATTTGCCCACCCCAAAAAATGGAATATCCGTTAGGGATTTTTAATTCAGAGACTTTCGATTTGGCATCTTTATAAAATCCTTCTAGATCTCTTCCTCTTAAGTTTACGGAAACCGCTACAAATCTTCTGGATTTATTTCTGGAGATGGTCATTACCTTCTCTCTTTTTTGGATGGAAGCTAAAAGCCGGATAGGTACTGTTCCTCCATCTTCCGTTCCTACGTTAATATCTCCTATTTCAGATTCTCTGTTCCGAAATTCTTCTGAGAGCCTGATTTTAATTGGGAATCTAACTTCTTCTTCATAGAACCCTCCTAATTCGAAACCACTCATAGAACTTTCTAAGACTGAGTTAAATAGAGGTAAGGATATATTATAATATTTGAGTTTTGTACTGTCGGGGATCACATCAATTACATTCGATTTTCTTAATGCCATTATGGGATCCAATTCGACTTCTGCGGCGCCCGGGATTTTCTCCAAAGTACTTTTTAACTCTTCTTGTAATTGGAGTAAAACGTTTAGATCCTTTCCTAAGATCCGTACGCTGATATCTGCTCTACTTCCTTCCAGTAATTCGTTGAATCTGGCTTCTAAAGGTTGACTTAAGGTAAGTTCAGATTCTGGGAATTTTTCCTTTACGGATGCCTCTATTCTGTCTAAAAAATTTCCCCAGGTATTTTTTTCTAAAAGATCTGAAAGAAGTTCCTTTTTTAAGATAATGAATGTGTCAGCATTGAATGGACCCATTGGATCGTTTGCAACTGAACTTGTTCCGATCCTGGAAAATACGCTTTCCACTTCTGGCATTTTTCCAAGAAAAAGTTCTAATTCTTTTTGTTCTCTTAAACTTTCTTCTAATCCTGTGTTTCCATTTCGAACGATCACCAACATTAGATCGCCTTCAGTTAATTTAGGGAGGAATACTGTTCCCATTCTGAAGTATATAAGAAGTGTAACGACGAAAAATATTAAAGAATATATAATGATCTTGCGAGGTTGATCTAAAATCTTAGGCAATTTTTCCGCGTACCAATTTACAATCTTGCTATCCTTCTTCTTGCTGTGTGCTCCTAAGTTTTTGGGTGAAAGAAAAAAATACAAAAGAGGAGGGAGAAGGAACACCGCTAAGAATAAGCTAAATCCTAAAGCAAGTAATACTGTCTCCGCCATAGGTCGGAACATTCTTCCAGGAATTCCGTCTAGAGTGAGAATAGGAACGTAGACTAACATGATCACTAAAATCCCGAAGGATACAGGCTTTAAAACTTCTAAGGAAGAATCCAGGATGACTTTACGTTTTTCTTCTTTGTTCGTAAACTTTCCTGTTTCAAATTTAGAGAGAACATTTTCAGTAATTACTATGGACGCATCGACAAGTAGTCCAAAATCGATCGCTCCTAAACTCATTAAGTTGGCAGAGATTCCGAAAAATCTCATACAAATAGAAGCGAGTAACATAGAACCAGGAATGATCAATGCTACGATCAATGAAGCTCTTAGGTTAAATAATATTAGAAAAAGTGTAAGTATAACTAAGACCGCACCTTCTCCCAGGTTTTTTAAGACCGTCTTGATAGTGGATTGTATCAAGAAGGATCTTTCTAATAAAATTCTTACCCTTACGTTTTCAGGAAGAGTTAGATTTGAAATAGCTTTATGGAGATCTTCATTTACTTTATAACTGTTTTCTCCTTTTAACATCAAAGCAGTTCCAAGAACAATTTCTTTCCCGTTGGAACTTGCTCCTCCTAGTCTTGGTGTACCATGTTCATTTACATCTGCTATGTCCGAAACTTTTACGGATGCACCTGTGAGAGTCCTTCTTACAGAAATTGCTGAGATCTCATTCAGATTTTTTTTGAGTCCATAAGCTCTTACGATAGAAATTTTTCCCGCATTCTCTATGAATCCTCCGCCGAAACTTTCTCCTATTGTAGAAATATCTCGGATAATCTGATCAATAGAAAGTCCCCATCGTTTCATTCGATTCGGGTCGACATCTATATGGATCTCTTTTTCATAACCCCCGTTGGAATCTACTTCGACAATTCCAGGAACCATTGCTTTGATCTGAGGGCGGACTAGATAATCCTGAACGGTTCTCAAAAACAAAAGTTTTTTCTCTTCGGGAATTCGGTCTAATTCCGAATCAGGGATTGCCTCTACAGAGTAAAAGAAGATCTCTCCAAGACCTGTCGTATTGGGAACGATTACAGGAGCAATTCCACGTGGAAGCCTCTCCTTTGCGCTGGAAATTCTTTCAGCTACCATTGCCCTTGCTTGATAGATGTCGGTTGTTTCTTTAAAGATTAAAGATATATTAGACAAACCGAATTTGGATACAGAACGTACATCTATTAAGTTCGGAAGTCCTAAAAGTTCTGTTTCTAAAGGAAAGGTTATGACCTTCTCTACTTGTTCGGGGTCCAAGGAGCCTGTATTGGTCGTGACAATCACTTGCACGTTTGTGATATCCGGCACCGCGTCAATAGGAACTTCGTTTAATGTATAAAATGAGAATATTAATAAAAACGAAACCAGTCCTACTGATAAGAATGGGTTATTTAGGCTGGTATTCAAAAGTCTGGCTAGCATTGCCCATTACTCCTAAGATGTCTTTTTCGTTTGTGATATAAAGCAGATTCAGAAGGCTTTCTAAATGAGAGATTTGAGCATCCAGAACAGCGTGATGTGTCTCGTGTAGTTGATTTTCTAACTCCAGATAACTGATGAGTAATATCCTTCCTCTTTTGAACTCCAAATCTGCAAAATTCAGATCTCTGTCGATCCGATCTAACTGTGTTAGATCATAAAGTTTCAGGTTTTGTTTAGATTGTTCGTAATCCAAGAATGCCTGATTAAAAGATGTTTGTATTAAGTTTTCCTGATATGTTAGCCTGTCTTGCTTTGACTTCATATTAGTCTCTGCCGAGGCAACTTTGTTTTGGAATTGGTCCCAAACAGGAATTCGGAACTTCAATCCAAAATCGTAAAATCTGTTTGCAACCCCTGACTTATCTTCTCCGATTTGACTAGTGATAGAATAATCTGGATATTTTTCCAAGTTTGCCAATCTAAGTTCTGTTCTCGCCTTGTTCAATTCTCCTTTAGCAGCAAGAATGGAAGGATTTTGTGAAACTGCCTTTTTTTCTAATTCATTGCGATCGAACTTCACTCCAGTTTTGAAATAAGGAATTTTCAGATTGGGGATTGATTCTTGTCTTAAATACAAGTTTAAAGATTCATAATCTTTAGCGGCTCCCAATTCAAGATCATTAAAATGTTTTCTGAGAGCCAAAATTTTGGTTTCAATGATAAACAGATCCGTCTTGGCCTGAGGAGTGAAGAATGGTCTAGCTTTTATATAATTTTCTATCAAGGAAAGTCTTTTGAGTCTTTCTTTAACATGGTTCTTTTTATCCGCCGCCACAAGATAGCGATACGCAAATTTAATGGAACTGAGTCGGATGGAGTTATATGCTTCGATCTGTTGGATCTCTTTGATCTTGGAATCGTTATCCACCAAAAGTTGTTTGAGTTCCTTCCGGCCGGGAAAATACACAGGCTGTTCTATTTGAACGGCATATTCCGCTCCGGATTCGTCTGCTGCCTTTCTCTGACCATAATCGAAATAGACGGATGGGTTCTGGGTTTTGCCTTCCTGCCTTCTTTTATAGAAAAGACTTTCTAAGTCGGAATGGATCGCGGTTAGCAAAGGAGAATTTTTCTCCGCGATTGCCATGATAGAATTTAGATCTAATTCCTTTTGAGCATCATTCTCCGATGCTATTGCAGGAATGAAGAATATTCCACAGAAAGATAAAAATACGAGTGTATAACGAAAATGCACAATAACCTCACATTATAAAAACAGAAAATTATAATGTGAGATCTAAATTAGGATTCGGATAAATGAAAGGTGTGTAAGTGTTTCGGAGCTGGAAATTTTTTCGAATTCGATATGAAGAGTATGTAAAGATAAGATCTGGATTAGATCTTCAAAACTCATTCTAAAATGTTCAAAAACTTGGATAGGAAAGGATAGAATCGAACGAGAGTCTTCCAGTTCTTTTTTTATAGAAACAAGATCCCAATCGCATACAGGACCGCTATCGCGGTTTTGATCCTGATGGCAGGGGGAAGTTTCGGAAGCACTTGCTTCGATCTCACAGAATGGTCCACAGTTAAATGCAGGCACGAGAATAGAAAGTAAGGCACAGGCCACCATGACTTTCAGGGATCTCGATTTCATTCTTCCAGAGTAACAGTTGCCTTAATAAAGTAAATTGAAAAAACTATGGATAGACCTTGACCTTGTTTTGAAGACTTGATTTTTCTCAAGAAGAGAAGGTCTTAGCGGGAAGGGGCCTTCTTCTTTTTTGCCGCGACTTTACGTTTGGTGGTTGTTTTTTTAACAATACGTTTAACCACTTTTTTGCGAGCTGCTTTTTTCTTTGCGACTGCCTTCTTAGAGGATGATGAGACTTTTGATTTTGTAATCTTCTTCTTCGGAACTGTTTTCTTTTTTAAAGAAGAAGCTTTGTTTGCTTCTGCCAATGATTTTCTGAACCAGAAAATAAGGTCTTCGTCATCTTCTAAAACTTCTTCGGGGACTTCCCAATAGGAAACTCTTACAAGTTTTCCGTCTTTGCCAGCATAGGTAAACGGTGACATTCCTGCGGATTCGTACTCTGCTTGGTTGGATTGTCCTACTCTGAAATACAAACGGTCTTTGATGACCATTGCGAAAATTTGAGCTCCGGAATAGACTCCGAAACCTCCGAACATATTTTTATAAGATAATGGACCGCAGACTTTTAATCTATCTTGGACATGTGTAAGAAAAGAACTCATAAGCAGGGGATTGTCTCCTATCACAATAAATTGACAAGAAGAAAATCCGTTGTGATTATAAAACTGCTTTTAATTTATCTAATACCTGTTCGCTCTTTTCAAATTTTCCAAAAGAAAGAACTTGGGTGGGGCAATTTACCACGCAGGCAGAACATCTGACACATTGGACGCTGTCCATTGGTTTTCCCTTGTTTGCATAATTCATCACGTCTATACCTTGGTGGCAAACGGAAGTGCAAATATTACAAGAGATACATTTCTTTTTCTCTGAGAAGATCCTAAACTTACTGAACTTGGCATAGATATGCATGAGTGCAGAAAGTGGGCAAAACATTCTACACCATATCCTCCCAGAGAACATAAAATAAGCCCCGACTCCTATAACTCCTCCAAGTCCAAGATCCACAATCAAATCGTAATATACTTTTACTGAATCTGCGCCATATTCCAAAGGCCAAAAAATTTGTGCGGAACTTCCTATTAGTTTTGCAATTGTAAGGATCGCGGCTATGAGCAAGATCCATTGACCCGAATGTTCTAATTTATATGCCAATTTCCCGTGAGGCATTCTGTTCCTATATTCATCACCAAGGGTTTCCGCTAAACCACCACAAGAACAAATCCATCCACAATACGCACCTTTTCCATATTTATAGACTAGATACGGTATAAGTGCAAAACTCATTAAAAATCCATAAACTAGCCAGAAAGTAGTGATCCCTCCGTCATAAAGAACTCCCATATTCAAGGGCCAGGCAAGAATGAATCCATATGCTTTCCAATAAGCACCATTTGGGAAAACTTGAGTGAGAAGGAATCCATTAGAAGGTCCTAATAATCCTTTATCTCCCAAAAAAGGAAGAATGATCTCAGGTAATAAGAAGAGCGGAAAAATCTGAATTAGTATCAGAGTTGTTGTCTGTAATTTTATGTATTGAGTGGGTCTTACCCACATTCTTCTGATCCCGAAAAATAGTATGGTCGTGGAATAGAGAACAGTATAGTGAAAGTTTGGATATTTTCCGAATAAATAAAATCCCAGGTATTTTGCACATAAATAGACCGAAGAGAAGTAAATTGCTGCGGAAAGTAAATAAAGATTTTTGAATGTTTTCCATCTCCAATAGGAGAAAGTTTCTTTGGAAAATAAAAATCGAATGGAAGAAAGAGCAAATACAATCCCAGAGGCTAATGCTACCCAAGAATACCAATAAGAAGCATAGAAGGATGCCTTTCCGAAGTATAAGAATAATGCAAAAGAGAATAAAGAAACAAATCCAAGGATTTCTTTGGAATTGAATGAATTCCTGATTTTTATTCCTAATTTTTTCAAAAAAGAAATTGGTGCCTCCGAACCAATCAATACTATAGAAGAATCTATTTTTTCTTTTTTCGATTTAGATCCTTGTTTCAGGGAAACTTGTTTAGATTCGAATTTTTCAGGAGAAGAATTCGGTAAAAAATGGATCTTATTTTCTTGGACCGCTTTCTTGAATTTACGTTTGTTCTCTTCTTTTGGTCTGGAAATTTCAGACTCTCTATAAGATAGAGTAACGGAAGAAGAAACATCTACCAAGGTTAAGGCGGCTTCTATAGCGCTGTCTCCTCCTCCCACCACTAATATGTTTTGTCCTTGGAAGTCTTGCGGATCGATTAATCTATGAAAAACATTTTCATGACCTTCTCCCGGGATTCCCAAACGTCTACTATCTCCTGATTTCCCGATCGCAAGTAAAACATAAGAAGAATTGAATTTTTTACCTGATTCAGTCTGGATTGTAAATCCAGATTCAGGTCCTTTTGAAGGAAGAATTGATTCTACCTTCTCCCCATTAAGTATTGGGAGTTTATGGTTTTTTAATACTGATTCCAGCAACTCCAAAAGATCTTCCTTAGTTGTGTCTTTGATCTGGATGGGAGAATCAACTTCCAGATCGGAGGGTTCTGCAAAGATTGGTTTTCCTTTGGGATAACTTGTGATCGTATGAAATGGCTGGTTTGCCTCTAAGATAAGAAAATCCAGACCATTCTTCTTAGCCTCGATTCCTGCAGCAACTCCTGAAGGTCCTGCGCCTACTATCAAAACATCAAGGTTGCCCTTGGCTTTCTTTTTAGGTTTTTGTAGAATATTACGGATGGCAGAAATACCACTTTGGACAGAATATTTTAAAAGTGGGATACCGGTTAGATCGCCGGAGATATAAATACCAGGAATGGAGCTCTCAAATTCCGAATTCGTTTCAGGATATTTTTCGGCATCACCTTGAGGAGCGTTGTTATTTAACCAATCAAAATATTTTGGAACGAAGGATAATAGGCTCATAACTATTACAGATGTTAAGAAATCGACTTGCCCGTTCTGATCTAAAAAGAAAATTCCTGATAGGTGGATTTTTTGCAAGGACTCAATACAAAAAACCGATATTTCTTTTTTGCCATAGCGGCCCTTGGTCTTGCCGGATTCTGCATCTCTTTAGGAAGAGTGGCAGTCGATCCAAGACTCGCTGATTTCTTTTATAACTCTGATTCTCTTTTTTTTTCAGTAATTTACCAGGAACTTTTTCTAAAACCCGGAGCAAACTTTTTAATATCCTTAGATGGTTTTGGTTGGACTCCCGCCCTATATTTTTTCCCAGATTTAGTCCAGTATTTTGGACTTAGAACCATTTTCTTGTTACTAAAGAATAACGGCTGGGAATTGACCCATTTAACTTACTCTGCATTTCAGTGGACCTTTCTTCTGTTTGGGATTATATTCCTTTTGAAGAAGATAACGAAAGAAAAAATTTCTTATGAGATATTGAGCCTAATTTTGGCTTTCGGTTTTTTGACCGGAGTCATATTAATTTTATTTAAACAAGATCTGTTTGTTTTTTTACCCGGATTTCATGGCGGGAATTTGGCGGTTTTATGTTGGGCCTGGGGATTTTTCTACCAATGGGAAGAATATAATTCTAAAAAACATTTTATTTTAGTCACTGGAGTTGTGTTTCTATTTTCTTTAAGTGATCTGCTTTTTATTCCATACTTTCTAATTCCTTCATTAGGTTTGCATCTTTTGGATTGGGTAATTAACGGAAGGTCCGTCCATCGACTCCAAAAAATTGCTTACACTTACTTTCCTGTGGTTCTTGGAATAGTAATATCCAGGATTGTTTTTCAAATTTTACGCAAGAGCAGTTTTGTGTTTTTTCCTGGAACTGCTGCACCTAAAAAATTAGGAGATGCAGTTGCTAGTTGGAGATGGGAAAATTTCTCCGATCCATTTTTACATTTATGTAGAGAGAATTGGATCTATCTAACTTTAATCATTCTCTTTTTTGGTATCCTGAAATTGTTAACCAAGAAAGAAGAAAAAGCAACTTTGCAGGAACCGATTCATCTTTTCTTCATCCTTGGGATTATCGTTCCTATTGTTTTTTTGTTATATGGATTTATTTTTGGATTAACAGGACAATCTGGTATTCACGGAATAGACCGCTATTTCGGAGAAATCCTTCTTGGGTTTTTAGGAATTGGGGCAGTTAGTATTTTAAGAATTACAAATATTCCAATAGCAAAGTTTGCATTGGGCTGTGTATTTTCTCTTGGGATTCTTGTCGGGATTTATTCTTCTTATTCTAAAGGCCTTGGGTTATCACATTATCCAGAAAAAGTGGCTTGTATAGACGAACTTGCAGATAAACATCATTGGAAGAGGGGAATTGCCAGTTTTTGGTATGTAAGACCGATTCGGATTTTCTCCAAAAAGAAATTGGAGCCTGACGATTATCTAAACGATCTAATGTTATTCTATTGGCAGAATAATTTAAGCTGGTTCGAAAGAGAGAATCCACCTTATACTTTTGCGATTATAGATGATGTGGATGAAAAGATTGTAAGGAAAAAATTAGGAGAACCGATTTCAATTTCATATTGTAATAAAACCCCAATCTATTCTTTTACAAATCCGGACAAGAGTTTGGAATTTGTAAAAGAAAATCGAGGTAAGATCGATATCTGGAAATTTTCTACAAATCGATATTAAGATTTCTGGATATTGTTTATCCTTCTCATCCATTCTGCCAATTTGCGATCTTCGTCTTGTTTAGAAAGTTCCAGAGTATCTATTACTCTTTTTCTCCTTTCTAAAGAATGATTTTGGCTAAGTTTTAATTTTGCTTCGTAACTTAGATTATAGATCTCAAATCCTTTTATTTTCCCTAAAAGAGAATTTCTGATCTCTGGTTTCGGAGATTGGTAGTTGTATCCGGAATTTTCTGATTCGAAATATTGAATAGAATCTTGTAAAACTTTTTCGGTTTGATCCCTATCTAAAAGCCGCAATGTGCCTTTTACATGTACTGAGATATAATTCCATGTAGGAACAGTTTGCTCCGACTCGTACCAGCTGGGTGATATATAAGCATGTGGGCCGTGAAACACACTTAAAACTTTTGATTTCTCTTGTAAGAGCGGATTCCCGGAGGCCATATGGCCGATCAAGCTGGATTTGTCTTTGGAGAGAAGGAGAGGGAGGTGAGTCGCTTCTAATCCTTCTCCGTTTGTTGAGATCAAAACGGCAAACGGATATTTGCCGATGATCTCATGAATTATATCAAAATTTTCTAATTTAAAATGTTCCGGAGTATACATTATTTACCAGGATCAATCCTAAGTATTTGTCCTGCTCCGAAGTCCGCTATATAGACGGAACCTCTTGCATCTTTTCCGAAACTAGAAATTAATACGGGCCATTTACCGAGAGAGTATGCCTCTTTTACTGGGCTTCCGTGTTTAGGAAGGTCAATTGCCCAAATTCTTCCGGATACAAAGTCTCCGAAAACATATTTACCATGAAGATCTCCAATACGATCGTTAGTTACCACATAACCGCCGGTAATGGAACTTCCGTCTTCTCTTCCATATTCATAAACTGGATCTGTTAATCCCTTTTTATCGCAGTCTGTTTTAGGCTCGAAACAATGAGTAGCTTCCATTTTGTTCCAACCGTAGTTTTTTCCTGCTTCTACTATATCAATTTCTTCGAATAGATCTTGTCCTACATCAGCGATGATTAATCTTCCGGAAGGATCGAAAGAATATCTCCAAGGGTTCCTGAAACCATAAGCGAATGTTTCTGGTTTGAAAGAAGGTTCTTTTAAAAAAGGATTATCTTTTGGAACGGAATATTCTTTACCTGGATCTTTAGAATTCACATCTACTCTTAACACGGAGCCCAAGAATGTGGAAGGATTTTGTCCGTTCCCTTTCGGGTCACCCATCCATCCTCCATCTCCCCAGGCGATGTATAACATTCCGTCTTTTCCGAATGCCAATTGCCCTGCGTTATGATTTCCGTAAGGTTGTTTAACCTCCATCAAGATCCTTTCTTTAGAAAGTTTCGCTTTTTTAGGATCTTTAGGAAGATCTATGGTCCATTCTGAAACTCTACTGGTTTCTCCATTTTTCTTTGCAACATAGTTCAAATAAAGAAGAGGTTTTTCTGGAAATTCTGGATGTAATACTACACCTAAGAGTCCTTGTTCCGAGTCAGTTGAAATACCATCAAGTTTTATTAATATACCTGAAGTTCCGTCTTTTGGGTCCAGCCATTTTAATGCTCCTGTTTTTTCCGCTACCAAGAAGATATCCGGACCAGGGATCATAAGCAGATCTACAGGTTGTTCAAATCCTTTTCCGATCGTAGTAAGGCTGATATTGATCTTCTTTCTTTTTTCGTCATTTTGATTGAATACTGCAACCAGGCCGGATTCTTTTCCTTCTGCCTTATATTTTGCCATATCATCTACATTGGCTACCAATAGGCGTCGTATATCGTCACAGGAGATGCTAAAGAATATTAGAGAAATCGCCGGGATTAGAAAGGATCTATAGAAGGAAAGTTTCATGATCCGAATTCTTTCTTCGAATCAGATTAGATCCAGCCTTTTTTATCAGACCTCAATCCGACTGAGATCTCCAATTAGCCGTTGGAACCGTTCCAAACCGAAACTTTTATTTCTTCAGATTTGAATTTTTGAATCGTTATTTCAGATGGTAGCTTGCCGAATACATGAGTGGTTGGATTTACATAATCCATAAAGAGTTCGTAACGAAAAATATCCGTTTCTTTTTCATATTGAAATGTGAATTGTTTTTTACTTTTTCTAGAGTTGTGTTTGGGAGGAAGAAACACATCATCTTTCGAAAGATATTTTACCGCGTCAGACGATTTAGCATAAAGATTATCTTCATATGTTTTTCCCAATTTCCATTCTTGGAGAAAAGCTCCTTCTTTAGTTAGGATGCGAAACCTCAAGGACCTAAAAAGGTCTCCTGTGGGAAAGGAGTGGGCAATTCCATTTGCGAAAATAGAAACTATATATGTAAATTTAGAATTTCTTTCTATATTTACCGTAAAAGAGCCCTCCAATTTTTTATGGCTATGTCCACCAGGAAAAGTATGAGATTTCGAAGTGTTCGGGAGAAGATGACAAGATTGGCAATTTTTTTTGCCGTACCACTCGGATTGTTTCCATTCTTCCAAAGTATTTTGCATGGGAGTCTTTGAATAAGAAACGAAATCTTTCTTTTTCGAAATGGAGTCTTTGTCTGGAAAATTGAATTGGTGGCAGTTCCCGCAAAATTCCTCGGAGGCTAATAGTTCTGTTTGTTTATACTCATGAACCTTTTCGGTTTGTGTAGGCAAATTGCTAACGAGTATTTTGCCTTCTCTTACATGGCATGTTATACAGGACACTCCATCCTCGGATTGGAGTCGTTGGTTTGGATCCTTAGGATCTGAGTTTGCTTGTAGAAAGGGAGCGTGGCAATTTAGACACCAACTCATCGGCTCTTTTTCATGACTTTGTTTGTATAATGGATTTGTAAAAGCTTGGCTATGTCTTGAAGTTTTCCAATTTTCGAAAATCGCTTTATGACAGGTCCCGCAGTCGGAACTTTTTTCTAGTAGGTTGCCATTTTTAGAATTTCGGGCTGAGTCGGAGTCTAAATCGAAATAAATCGGATAAACTCCATTCGAAAAACGTAAAGTCTCTAAATCATTTTTCTTCTTGCATCCGAAAAAAAGGCTAAATACAAAAATATAAAGAAAAAGGAATTCGAACCTATTTGACAAGAGTTACTTTTCCCTTGGAATATTTATATTTTTTAATTTTCTTTCCTTGGGTAATTATGATATAGGGAGGAGATTCTTCCAGATGACAATACTCAATATTTGAATTACCGTCGCTTGTCACCCCATTACAGTCTGTTAGGTCCGACTGGGTCATACTGAAAAATTCTTTTAAAGTATTTCCGGATCGATAATAATATTTTGTTTCACTGTTTGATCTAAAAGCGTTTACGACCTTCCATTCATAAATCCCATCTCCATCGAGATCAATTTTTGAAGAGGGCTGGATATTATCCAATAGAAGAAAGTATCCTGAAGAATTTTTCAGGTATAATTGTTGGATAGTATCTCTTCCTTTATTAAAATTATCATCATAGGAGTCATAGGATATTTCGTATAATGTTTCTCCGGAAATTGAAGGTTGATTTACTTCTGCAACGGAAAGAGTAGATACATCTTCTAATGGATTTTCTTGTTTTGAAAGATGTTGGAGCAATTTTTGATCAAAACTGATCCCATATTTTTTCTTGGACCATTCAAACATAGTTTCGTTAGAATATTCCAAATCCGGTTCGGCTACCCAGAAACTGACACATCCGTAATCGTCTTGGGATACTTCTGTATACCCATAAAAATGTCGGTTTCCTTTATAATATACGGTCCCATTCAATTTAGTTTTTTCAACCGCAACTAAATACATATCTTGGATATTTAGTTTTCGCTCTTCATCACCCCTGTCGCAGGAATTTTTTCCTTTCCATTTTGTTTTTTCAGGAATTTCCCAAAGGGTAGCATTTGGATTTCGGATAACAATAAAGCCAGTGATGGGATCGCCGGTGAATTCGGAATCATCTCCTAACGTTTCAGGCGAGTGTTTAAGAAATCCTGCAAAACTGAAACCTCTCTTTCCGGATGGCGAAACAATTTCCACCCAACCATCGTATTTTCCATCAATTTTTACGTTAAATGGTGTTTTTCCATAGGCAGTTACTTCCGTTCCGTTTGGAAGCATTTCTAAAATTTCGCCTAAAAGAGAAGGGGTTGCTCTAAGTCTTAATGAGCTTGCACTTACGATCATATTTTCAGATGTACTTGGAAAAATACTAGCAAACATATTTCTGGAAACTTCTTCGTTCATAGAAACATAACCTTGGCTTTTTCCTGAGCTAACCAGATACCAGAATAAGTTTTCTCCTAATTCCGAATCAGGAACTTTATATTTTAAAATTTGAACGACACTGCCTGCTTCTAATTTTTCTAAACATTCTGACTGTAATTGGTGAGAGCTATGTAAACATAGTCCGGATTGTAAAACATAACCTTTTCCAATCGGTTCAGCTTTTTTACAAAAACTGAATATGAGGAATATAAAGAGAAGAGTTAATATCCGTTTTAGTTTCATACAATCCTAACAGAAGGTAAATTCTTAAGGACTGAGTTTTTTTATCTTAAGGGGAAAGGTCCAGCTTTTTCCACGAGCCTTATTTGGCGGTAAAATGCCATAGGATGAAATTTAAGTTACGATTTGAGGGTTATTTGAAAAAAGAAGAATGGAGCGTATCGGGATCGAACCGATGACCTTCTGAATGCAAATCAGATGCTCTCCCAGCTGAGCTAACGCCCCTTGTTTCAGGGATGAGTGGAAGCTTTTGAACAGTTTAGAAGTTTGTCAGAAATCTGACTACCCACTCTATCTAAACCGTTTTACCTGGGCCTGATAAGATTTGAACTTATGACCCCACGCTTATCAAGCGTGTGCTCTAACCAGCTGAGCTACAGGCCCGGTAAGAGACATGATTTTTATTCGAGATTCTCTGGCAAGGGATTTTTAGAATAACCGACAGGTTTTGCATTTGCGGATTTCAAGATTCACCTTAGATTTGCCGCGTGAGATTCGGAAAAACAACCTTCTTTACCCTCCTAATCTCTTCTTTTCTTTTTCAATGCGGTCTTATTGGATCAGGTTCAGAACATTCTTTTGCAAAGAATGGAACTCTGGATTTAAGCGAGTATCCTTTCGAAGATGGTAAGATCATTTCTTTGGATGGAGAATGGGAATTTTATTGGGAAGAATTTATTTCTCCCGGTGACTTCTCAGATCCGAAATTTAGATCCAAAAGAAAAATAGTAACTATTCCTTCAGTTTGGATTGAAAGCTTTTCGAAAAATCCAGAAGAGCCTGGTCAAGGTTACGCAACCTATCGACTTAAGCTAAAATTGGGTGAGAGAAGGCAAGCCTTAGCTCTCAAGATCCCTGATCTAGGAACTTCTTACATACTTTTTGCAAACGGAAAGAAAATCGCAAGTGTAGGTGATCTCGGAAAATCTAAATCGGAAGCGAGAGCAAAGTATGAATTAAAAATTTCTTTGGTTCCTTATTCGGAAAATCTGGAGTTAGTGTTTCATGTATCCAATTTTCAAAATAGATGGGGAGGAATTTGGAATTCCATACAGTTAGGAGAATGGGAAACCGTTTTGCATAATGTCCGGAAACGTAGAGATCTTGAATGGGCTTTGGTGCTCATTGCTGCTACGATGTCCTTTTATAATATCTTCTTTTATTTTTTCAGAAGGAACGAATCCGCACATATATTATTCGCATTTCATTGTTTTCTGATCATGATCCGTTCTTTGACAAACGGAGATTCCAGACTTGCTTACGAATTTCTGCAAGGGATTTCTTGGGAACTACCAAATCGATTGGAATATATCAGTGTATATGCTTCTGGCCCTACGTTATACGCGTTTTTGTATAGATATTGTAAGACTGATTTTTGGAGAAGGTTTGGTCAATATATCTGTATTCCTTATTATATTGCGATCTTTATAGTATTATTTTTTCCGAATAAGTATTATACGCTTACACTTCTTCCTGTAGCATTATACATGCCTTTGGTTACAATGCCGATTTGGTTCGTTCTACTTGCGATAGGTTTAAAAAGAAGAATAGAGGGAGGTTTTATTCTCTTCGCAGGTTATGTAGTGATCAGTTTATGCACTTTGAATGATATTATTCTATTTTTTGGATTTTGGAAGGGTGATTACCTGATCCAATATGGAGAAGTTGCACTGATACTCGCATATTCCATTCTTATTTCCAAAATATTCTCAGAAGCATTTCGACGTTCCGATATCCTGGGCACCAAAATGAAATCTCTTGTGTTCTCTACTCGAGAGATTATGCAATCTTCTTCTTATGATAAGGCCGCAGATACTGTTTTAAAGATACTTCATGAGAATGGAAAAGAACAAATAGTATATGTGTATTTAGAAGAGCCAAATTCATCTGTTTGGAAAAGATACTCTATCTCTTCCTCTGGAAACTTAGAAACTGTAGAAGTTTATAAATATGATGTGCAGGACCTTTTGGGCTTGGACCCTTCTTCTCTGACGGAACCGATGGTCCAAAATAACAGACTGATCGTATCTGTTCAAGATGAGCAGTTATATAAATTGATTTTTGATCTTCCTTTCGAAGTATATTCCGAGGATTCTCAAGTGGATTGGGTAAGAGGAATTGCGGATGCACTTGCGTTTTCAGTGCGTAATATTGCAAGACAAGATAGAGAGAAATTAGCAATTATAGGAGAACTTTCTGCAGAGATTGTTCACGATTTGGGGCATCCGATTGCGATGATCCGTCAAAATCTGAAAAATATAGGATCTAAAAAAGGTAAATCAACCAGTCTTCTTTTTCAAGCAGAGAAGGAGGTGGATGCACTTACGAATCTTACTTTAGATATATTAGATTTTTCTAAAAATAGGATTATTCTGGATTTACAGAGTGTAGATATAAAAACTTATTTTAAGGAAATTTTTGAGGATTTAGGAACCTTCTTTCAATCTACTGAAATGAAGTTGATAACCAAGATAAATGCGAAAGGGAATATTCGCCTGGATCCACTTCGCATTCGTAGATTGATTTTTAATCTGGCTAAAAATGCAACGGAAGCAACCAATGAAAAAGGGATCTTTTCTATTTGGATCGAAAGAGAAGAGGATGTTGTGTATCTGATTTTCGAAGACAATGGAGAAGGTTTTAGTAAGGATATGGAGAAATATATTTTCGATTCAGGATTTGGAAGTAAGAAACCTTATGGGACAGGACTTGGTCTTTCTATCATCCGTAAAATTGTATCAGCACATGGAGGAGAGATACTTGTTTCTTCCGAAGAAGGGAAGGGGACGAGATTTACAATACTTCTTCGTTCTTAATTGGAGGCTAAGGATTTAAGCTGGACTAAGATTCTGGTTAATTCTACCATATTATCCACTTCTAACTTTTTGAAAATGGATGCTCTATGAGCTTCAACTGTTCTAACGCTTAGTTTTAATTCTTCGGCAATTTCTCTATTTAATTTTCCCTTGGATAAAAAGTTCAGGATTTGACTTTCTCTTTTAGTCAGCTTTTTGACGATCTCGGCAATATCTCTAATATGTTTTTCGTCATAGTTGAAGTTTGCAATCTCTCCGGGGAATACTCTGCCTCTATTTAATACTTTTTTAATGGAAGCCATAATGGATTCCATGGAATCACTTTTTAGTATATAGCCATCAGCACCTGCAGAGATTGCATCCTGCAAATAAGACCAATCCCTGTGCATTGTTAAAAATACGATCTTCATATCCGGAAATTTTTTACGAATTGAATCCAGTTCTTTGATCCCATTTTCCTCTTGGAGAGATACATCGCAGATTAAAAGATCCGGTTTAGCGAAACCCATAATTTTTGTACCTTCTCGTATTGAAGAAGAAGAACCGCAATATTCGTAATCTCCGGAAGCTTTGATTTCGGATTCTAATCCAGAACGAACAATCGGGTGATCGTCTATTAAAAAGATTTTGGGGCGGGTTCGGACGGACATTTTCTTGGATTTTAGAGAATAAAGCACCGATGGCAATCCTTAAAATTTTCTAGATCCTTATAAATATTATGAAATTATGAAAGGTGCTTCTCAATTGAATTCGTAAATTGCTTCTGATTCGTTGGTAGATCCGAGTTTTTCGATTTAGGTTCATGCTTTCTTTGCCATTTACAGGAAAATTATGAACTTTAAGCTGATAAATTTCTATTCGTAGGATTACTAGATCTGAATTAACTTATAGGTAGAAACCGAAGGACAGGGATTGCGGAATTAATTTTCTCCCAAAGCATTTGTAAAATCCCCTAATGTGATTGTTTTCAGGATCTCTTCAGCAAAAACTAAAATGGAATGAAACATCTGATCATTGTTGCTGGGCCCAACGGTTCAGGAAAAACAACGTTCGCCTTGGAACATCGAGACGCCTATGGTTATACTTTTTAAATGCAGATGAAATGGAAAAAGGTTTAGAGAATAAAGGTACAACAAGTGCTCACTTGGAAGCAGGAAGATTATTTTTCAAAGCTATAGAAAGAGAATTAAGATCGGAAAATAGTCTAATTATTGAATCAACTTTATCTGGAAATTATTTAAAAGGGACTATTCAAAAGTTCAGAAAATCCGGTTATAAAATTTCGATCTTTTATACTGTATTGGAAACTCCTAAACAATGTATTGAAAGGATTCGGGATAGAGTTGCAAAGGGTGGTCATAGTATACCGGACGATGTAGTTGTTCGAAGATTTTCAAGGAGTAAAAGGAATTTCTGGAGTTTGTATCGCTCTCTGGCTGACAATTGGGTAGCGTATTTCAATGCAGGGGAAAAACTGGAATGTTTTGCGCTTGGCGGAAAAAGTAGTTATGATACAATTAACTCGGAGCTACTTTCTGTCTTTCTCCGAGTCATTGAAGAAGATGAATAAATTAAATAAGAAAGCTTACCAAGAAGAAGCCGAAGAGTTTACTCGGATTTTTGAAAGAGCCATTCAGAAGGCTCAGGAAGAAAATCGTAAATTTGGTCTTCCAAATGTGTTTTCTAAAAACGGGGAATTATACTTTCGTTTGCCAGACGGAAGGATCGTGTCAGAAAGGCCTAAGCCTGATAATCTGGTTACCCTTACCTTTGGAAAAATACTTCGTCTACTAAAGGTAATTTAAAAATTCGAGGAATCGGATTTTTTGGATCTTCTATCCTTTATTTCGCTTAAAACTGATTCCTTTATTTCCTAACACAGTCAGCCAGAAGTTTGAATCTCTGATGATGAAATGATAAACCAAAAAAGTTACAGCATATACTAAGAATATATGAAGTGCAAATTTGATCCAGATAGACAGACCAGTGCTCACTACTAAAAATCCGATCCCGAGCGAGATTGGATGATGGATCAAATAAACTGGTAAACTGGATTCCCTTAGATAAGAACTGAATTTACTAGTTTTATTAAAGAATAACTGAAAGAGTCGGATGAAAAAAGCGATCCAGATCCATCCGCCTAAACATTTTAGAAAAATATGAAGTATTCTATTCGTGTATCCAGTATATCCGAAATAAGACCAGTATGGGTCGATCGTGCTGATCCAATAAAATAATCCGAAAAACAAAAACGATAAAAATCCGAGCAGCATGATCTCGGACAGATCCGTTTTTCCTTTTAAGATCGTGCTTTCTTTACCGATTAAAAAACTACCAAATAAGAAAAAACTAAAATCGTATATGAACTGGACCGGTTCTATGTTTAGGTATTTTTCGTCCTTTAAAAAAAAGTAATTAATCCCGCAGGTCCAGATGGTACACCAAATTCCTGCTATAAGTAATGTTTCCCATTTTACGCTAGGACTTTTTTCGGATCCTTCTTCCCCATATCTGGAAGAAGGAAGTATAAGTTTTCCGAGCCTGGAGGCTATTGGGCGAACGGCTAAATATAAAAATGTATATAATGCTAGATATAGAATGAACCAAAGGTGAGAAGGAGCCGGATTCTTAAGTAAAAATTCCTCACCTAAAAATTTGAAATAGTTTCCTTGGTAACCTTCTTGTAATGCATTCACATAATATTGCATTGGCGCAAATAGTATGATCCCGGGGATCAATGGAAGAATGATCCGCAATGCTCTTAGCTTTAAGAATTCTTTTAATGTTTTGGAAAGATAGATCCTTTCCGTAAAATATCCAGAAAGTACAAAGAACATCGGCATTCTAAAAAGATGCACCCATTCTCCGAATACATCGAAGGCTATGGATCTATCGTCATTTCTTAATGGATATATAATGATTGCAGCATATACGATCGCAACATGGAATGCTAATCCCAATAATAGCGCGAAGGATCTAAGATTGTCTAGATAATCCAGCCTGCTTTGTTTGGCCGGTGAGCTTTGTTCAACCAAGAATTACTGGTCCAATGTGTATTTAAAAAACGTTTCCCGTATCAATATATGGCTGGGATCGTTTTTAGGTTGTTCGACCAATTTGTCTTTTACCAAAAGATTGATCGCGGATACTAAATCCGTATGTTCTAATCCAACTCTTAAAATGGCCCATTTCATAAATGCTGCCAAATGTACCTTGTATTGTCCGTCTTCTTGTTCTCCTCTCGTTTGTGCGAAAGTGATCAGTGCAGAAGTTACAATATTCTTTCTGTCTCCTTTTAAAAGACTAGCTATGGTTTGGTTGGTCTCTCTTAATCTGGAAGAAAGCATTTTTACCATCTTCAAAGAGAAAGAAGGATTTGTCTGGATTAGGTTATAGAACACGCTCTCAGTGATCGCAAATAATAATACATCGGTTTTTGCAATGGCTCTTGCACTTCTGGGTTTACGATCCACTAGTGCCATCTCGCCGAACATGTCCCCTTCTTTCAGTTCTATAAGAAGTTTGAATGCTTCTTTTACTTTTTTATGGATTCCAACTTTTCCAGAAAGGATCAGATACATTTGATCCGCCGGTTCATTCTCATCGAAAATAACAGCGGATTCCTTAAAGCGGAGGCCGTGTTTGTTTACCATATCTTCAGAGATCTTCATGCTAAATCGGACCGGAAAAGTTTTTAGTCCTCATGTACGATATCGGCGATTGGTTGGGAGCCGCAATCAATTATTCTGGGAAGAAGGCTGGAACCTTAGAATTTTACGTTGACTGCCCGACCTTCGTAAGTAGCGTCTCATTCGTTTTCCCTAAGGAGGGAATCGTGAACACGAAAAAAATCCTCCTGCTCACTGCAGCGTTCATTATCATTTTTATAATAGGTTTTGCACTCAAACCTTCTCCCATCCAACCTATTGCCTACCAACCACCTATTGATACCGGGTTAATCGGCGCCTTCCAAGAGAACAAAGCTTTGGAATCCGCAGAACTAATCGCACTCGGAAAGATACATGGCCCGGAAGATATTGAACCGGATGATGAAGGTAATATTTACTCTGCGAGTGAAGATGGCAAAGTGTATCTTATTTCCAAAGACGGAGAAATGAAGGCGCACGCATTCACGGGGGGGAGACCTCTTGGGATGAAATTACTAGGAGATGGTTCTATTGTAGTAGCGGATGCAATCAAAGGCTTATTAAAGATCAGCAAAGATGGAAAGGTAGAAGTTCTTACCACAGAATCGGAAGGTATTCCTTTTAAATTCACCGATGATCTAGATGTCGCAAAAGATGGAACGATCTATTTTTCAGATGCGAGTGATAAATACGGCTCAGCAGAATATTTGTATGATCTAATGGAATCTGTTCCTCATGGTCGTTTATTAAAATACGACCCTCATACGAAAAAGACCACAACTCTTATGAAGGATCTTTTCTTTCCGAATGGAGTAGCTCTTTCTAAAAATGAGGATTTTTTAGTATTAAACGAAACATATAAATATAGGATCCATAGATATTGGATCAAAGGACCTAAGGCAGGGACAAGCGAGATATGGGCGGAGAATCTTCCTGGTTTTCCAGATAATATTTCTTCGGATCGTAAGGGCCATTTCTATCTAGCGTTATTCACTGTTCGTAATAATATGGTGGATAAGATCTTACATCCTCGTCCTTGGACAAAATCAATCGTAGCAAAGCTACCAAAATTCCTTTGGCCTAAACCTCAACCTTACGGTTTTGCGGTCATTCTGAACGAAAATGGAGTCGTAGAAGCGAGTTTCCAAGAGCCAAAAGGAAAACATCTAAAAGAGATCACCTCAGTGAAAAGGAAAGGGGAGTATATCTATTTAGGAAGTCTTCATAACGACAGGATTGGAAAATTAAAACTTCCTCCTGAATTAATAAAAGAATAAATAAGGAAAATTGAATATATCATGGATTTATCCATACCTAAGGAACTAGACGGAATCAGGGCAAAAGCAAAGGCGTTCGTGGACGAGGTTGCCATTCCTGCAGAAGATCATTACGATTACGATCATGGTAGAATGCCTGAGCCAATCGTTCAAAAATTAAGAGAAGAAGCCAAAAAAAGAGGATTATGGACCGCTCATCTTCCCAAGTCGGAAGGCGGACTCGGTTTGGACTTAGTTGGAACTGCACTTGTATTCAGCGAGTTAGGACGTTCTCCTATCGCACCTTATCTTTGTAATTGTGATGCTCCCGACGAGGGAAATATGCACCTTCTGCATTTAGCTGCAAACGAAGAACAAAAGAAGAAATATTATCATCCTCTTGTGGAAGGAAAGATCCGCTCAGGGTTTGCAATGACTGAACCTCCTCCAGGTGCGGGCTCTGATCCTACGACTCTTTCGACTAACGCAGAGAAGGACGGGGACCATTATATTCTGAACGGTCATAAATGGTACTGCACTGGTGCAAACGGTGCTTCTTTTTTGATCGTGATGTCCAAGGTAAACGATAGTTTCAGAAGAACTTCGATGTTCCTAGTTCCTACCGATGCTCCTGGATATACAATGGTGCAGGAAATTGGAGTTTTAGGTTCACATGGCCCCGGCGGTCACTGCGAGTTAAAATTCGAAAATGTAAAAGTGCATGAGTCCCAAGTATTAGGAAAAATTGGAGAAGGTTTTAGACTTTCCCAAGAAAGATTAGGGCCTGCAAGACTTACACATTGTATGAGATGGATTGGTCTCGCCAGAAGATCTATGGAGATCGCAAGAGAATATGCGATCAAAAGAGAATTGTTCGGTGGGAAATTATCAGATCACCAAGGTATCCAGTGGATGTTTGCCGAATCCTCTTTAGAAATAGAGTCAGGTTTTCTGCTCACACTAAAGGCTGCCGACATTCTTCGCAAAGGTGGAGACGCAAGACAGGCTGTCTCTTTAGCAAAATGGCAAGTGAGCGAGACATTGAATAAATGTATCGATAGAGCTATTCAAATTTGCGGATCTCACGGCTTTAGTCGTTATCTTAAATTAGAATTATTTTATAGAGATGCGAGGGCCGCAAGGATTGCCGACGGACCTACCGAAACCCATAAGATGGTGATAGGTAGGAATTTAATATCCGGTAAGGAGAGCTTTTAATCGTGAAAGATTCCGAATTGAAGGAAAGGCTGGAATCGTATTTAGGAAAAAGGCTTCAAGGAACAGTAGAGATCGCTAATATGGTTTCTCTTTCGGGAGGAGCCTGCCAGGAAAATTTTTCCGCTGATATCAAGGTGAATGGTGGTCCTGAATCAGGCCAATACCAAACAGTTTATAGAACCGACAAGGGTGCAGCCTTACTCGCTTCATTATCTAGAATAGATGAGTTCAAAGTTTGTAGAATGGCATTCGAAGCGGGTGTTAAAACTCCTGAACCATTTTGGCTGGAGTCTGATAACTCAGTCACTGGAAATCCATTCTATTTTATGAAGAGGATCCAAGGTAAAGCTACGGGAAGATTCGTAGTAAAAGATCCAAGTTTAAATAAGGTTCGTAAACAAATTACTCAAGAACTTGCAGAAAATCTTGCGAGTATCCATTCAGTGACTCCTGAAAAATGTAAGGATGAAAAACTAAAAGAAGTTTTAAATCTTGGGCAACATGTGAGCGGCAAAACAGTAGCTCAGGGTTCTGTGCAAGCTTTGCGTTCTCAATTAGAATCCATGGATGGAGCTTATCCAGCTATGGAAATCATTTTGAATTGGTTAGAGAAGAATGCGCCTGAAAGTGATGCAGTTGTCTTGATCCACGGAGATTTTAGGACAGGGAACTTCATGGTAAATTCGGAAGGTCTGCAAGGAATTGTGGATTGGGAATTTGCGCATTGGGGTGATCGCCATGAAGACCTGACTTGGTTGTGTATGAGAGATTGGAGATTCGGAAAACTGAATAAAGAAGCGGGGGGCTTTGCAGATCGTTCCGAGTTTTATGAGATCTACGAGAAAGCTTCCGGAGTAAAATTAGATCCGATAAAGATTAGATATTGGGAAGTGATGGGAAATCTTCGTTGGGCGATCGGTTGTATTGGCCAAGCAGAACGTCATCTTTCTGGGAAGGATAAAGGAATAGAACTCGCGTCCATAGGAAGAAGGGCCTGCGAGATGGAATATGAGGCGATGAGACTCATAGAAGAGTCCGTAAAATAAGGAAATCATAATGCAGGATAAACCGAGCGCCACGGAATTATTGGAAGCGATCCAGGATTTTCTAATGAAAGAAGTCCTACCTGAGTTTAGAGATAAGGACCTTCTCGCGTATAAAACATTAGTAAGCTGGAATATGCTCGGAGTAATTTCCAGGGAGATACGTTCCGGAGAAGAATCCTTAGACAAAGAGCTAATGAGGCTTTCTTCTTTACTTAAAAAAAAATCAGAGTTTCCTAAAACTTGGAACGAAAAAAAGAATCTAACTTCTTCTTGGAACGAAGAACTAAGAGATATTATCCGAAAGGATAAAAAATCTTTGGAAGATACGGAATACTGGAAACATATAAAGGAATCCGTTATCGAAAAAGTAGAGATCGTAAATCCAAGATTCACTACGGAATCATAAAATATGTCCGTAATATATCTGATTCGCCATGGGCAGGCGAACTCCACTGGAGAAGATTATGATCTATTGACTGATAAGGGTAAAGAACAGGCCTTTGCCCTTGGAAAGTATATGGCTTCGAATGGAGATTTTCCGGATAAGATCATCTCCGGGACGATGAGAAGGCATAAGGAAACCGCCGAATTCTTTCTGAAAGGGGTTGGTTCTATTCATTCTGAGTTCAAGACGGGATCTGATTTTCATTCGTATGATGCAAATTGGAATGAATTTCCTTCTGAGTTATGGAAAAAATATGCGGAACATCTTTCCGGAATCAAGCCTGAATTCCAAAGATCATTATTACAATTTTCTAAAGTTCGATTGAAGGGAGGAATCCGTTCTGCCGCTCTATTCTTTAAACTGACTGAAGAGATCTTATCTGTTTGGAGAAAAGGAGATTTTACTCCTGAAGGAATAGAAACATTCGCAAACTTTCAGTCCAGAGTGGATCTTGCTTGCGATACGTATTTCCAGCCTTCAGATGCCGAGAGACTTTTTATTTTTACTTCTGGTACTCCCATTTCTTTAATATTGAAGAAGATGCTTAGACAAGATGAAGATGTTTTTACTTGGATGCCTTGGATCTGGAATAGTTCAGTAAGTATGTTTCGTTGGGTAAGAGGTAGATATATACCTGTGAGTTTAAATTTCCTTCCACATATTCCGACTAAGATTGATAGGACACTGTATTAAATACATACTTGTTCCAATATAGATAGGTCTATTCGATCCTCTATGTAATCCGCTTGCAGAAACTCCAACAGCAGGGCCCTCCGTTTGGAAATAAAAAAGTGTGGACTTCGATTTTTGAAGGTGTAGGATTCTGCCCCGCTGATCCGCATGAATTCCTTGGTATCTTCACTAGAAATTCGTTCCTCAAAGGATAGAAATTTAGGATTTCTCTCTATATACTTAGGATCAGCATTTGTTCTTATATTCTTTATCCTCATATATTTCACAGATGAAACGGAATTATTACGGATTTACGATAATATACACTGGACTTCATCTATCGCAATCGCTACGATCACCGCTTGGTTTGGTTACAAGTCCTCGGAAGGGGAAATTAAAAGATTTAGATTTTGGTTTTTTTTAGGGCTTCTCACATATTTTTTTGGCCAAGTAGTTTGGGACATCCAAGCAATCGCTAAGTTTTATAGTTTTCCCGCACCAAGCGACTTATTCTATCCTTGGCTGGGTCCTTTTTTCGCTATAGGCTTTGCTCGATTCTTAAAAGATAGAGTTCCATCTAACAGGATGAAGGTGGCCGTAATGGACGCCTTAGGACTAGCGATCGCAGTTCTTGCAGTTACGTTAGTATTATATCTTTCTAAAAAAGAAGATAGGCCATGGTTTCAGTTGGTGACTTTATCTGCGTATCCAGTATTCACTCTTTCTGCTGCCTGCATTGGTGTTTTGATGAAACCTTCTCTACGTTTAAAGGCGGATTTCTCCTTTTTATGTTTAGTGATCGGACTCGCAGGAATGGGGGTCAGCTGGTTGAAATGGAATTCTATATTTTTAATAGCTGTTCCAGAAGATGGAACCTTAACCAATGCCGGATTTTCTGCGAGTCTTCTTCTTTTAGGATATGGGACCTTAACCTGGGTACCAAGTTCTTCGGGAGATTTAGAAAAAGAATCGGGAACAGAAAGTGGACTCTTAAGAATTCTTCCTTTATTAGAAGTTATCGTTTGTTCTGCAGCAATTGTTCTTTCGTTAACTCTACCAGGTTTGCCTGAGATCATTCGATTAGTTATTTGGTTTTCTGCCGGAGTAATGGTTGTGATCGCAAGTCTTAGGCAAAGTTTACTTGTAGCTGATCTGGCAAATGCAGAGTTTGTGATCCGAAACGCAAATAAAGAATTAGAAGTCACAGTCGCGGAAAGAACAGAGGAATTAAGATCCACTAATACATATTTAGTGACTGCAAATGATAAACTGAGATCCGCCATGGACGAACTTAAAAAAACGCAGGAGAATCTGGTCCGATCCGAAAAGATGGCAGTCTTAGGAAGGTTAATGGCAGGTATTGCGCATGAGCTCAATACTCCGTTAGGCGCGATTCGCTCGTCCACGGAAGGGATTCGCTCTATTCTAAGCGAACCTTGGGAGAAACTATTAACAGAATATTCAAATTTTAACAAAGAGGAAAGAGAATTTTGGGGGATTTTATTCAAGAAGGGAGGAACAGTTAATCCTGATTTTGATTCCAAGGAAGAACGATCTAAGAGAAAAAAATCGGATATTATTCTGAAAGAATCGGGAATAGAAAATTCTCTAGTAATGGCGGATGCTTTGACTGATTTAGGTATTTCCCCCGAGCAAGTTTCAGAACTGGCAGACAAGATTCCAAAAGGGGAAAGAGGGTGGATAATTGTGAGTAATGCATCTGCACTTTCTAGTATTTCCAGATCCAGCCAGCTAATTTTGGATGCTTCTATCAAAGCGTCTCGAGTGATCCAGGCGTTAAAAAGTTATGCCTCTGGAGAAGGAGATTGGAAGCCTCATTCAGAATCCGTTTCTCCTAAAGAGCAGATTGAAAACATTATTACATTATATTATTCTAAAATGAAAAACAAAGTTCTTGTCGATATCAATATCCCTGAATCTGCAAGAGTGATGGGAGATCCGGAAAGATTATATTTGATCTGGACCAATCTTATCACAAACGCATTACATGCTATGAATTATTCCGGAAGGATATTTGTTGATGCGGAACGAAAAGGTGAATACTGGGAAATTTCCGTCCAAGATACAGGCAGCGGAGTACCTTCGGATATCAAAGATAGGATTTTTGATCCTTTTTTCACAACTAAGTCTCCTGGAGAAGGAACGGGGCTTGGTCTAGATATTTGCAAAAATGTGGCAGAAGAACATGGAGGCTCGATCCGATTTGTCAGTTCGGAGGCAGGCACAACATTCTACGTTACCCTCCCTGCCTCACCTTAATTATTAGGTTGATGCGAAAAATTACCCGTACAGAGTTGTGTGAGCTTTCGAATTTTTTTTCCAGATTCTTATGAACGGACCTAAGAGCGAAAACGTATATCGCGATCTATTTGAACAATCACCTATCGGACTCATGATCTTTGATAGGCAGGGTAAAATAATAGAAGCAAACGATGCTTCTTTGCGCTTTCTGAAAGCCGGAAAAGACAAGATCATCGGACTTTCTTATTCTAATTTAAAAGATACAAGGGTCTCCACATTGATCGGTAAAGGTCTCAAGGGAGAAGCTTCCGATTATGAAGGGCCTTATAATACTACAGTTAGCGAATTGTTGCTGCAAGTACGTATCAGAGTGAATCCACTTTTTGATGACTCAGGAGTTTTTGGTGTAACTTTAATTTTTGAAGATCTGACAGAAAGAAAAAAGACAGAAGAAAAATTAGCGGTAACACTTTCGGACGTCCGTGTTGCCCAAGAAGCTTTAGAAGAACACGAGGTAAAATTTAAAACATTATTCCAATCAGCGGGAGAGGCAATCTTTCTCATGGACGATCGGATCTTTCTGGAATGTAATCCTAAAACAGAAGAGATGTTCGGATGTACAAGAGGGGATATTATTGGCGCTTCTCCTGTAGATTTTTCTCCTGAGTTCCAACCGGACGGCTCCACTTCTTCTCAAAAAGCATTTCAAAAAATCCAGGCTGCTTTTGCTGGCAAACCTCAAACGTTCGATTGGCTACACTGTAAAAAAGATAGAACCAATTTCGATGCGGAAGTGACTTTAACATCTGTTACTCTGAATGGAAAAGCTCTATTGCAAGCAATCGTAAGAGATATCTCCGGCAGAAAAAGAGCGGAAGAAGAGATCCGAAAGCTAAATGAGGATCTGGAGCAAAAAGTAGTTCTGAGAACTGAAGAGTTAAAGGCAACAAATACTTATTTAGAAAATACGAATAGAGATCTTCTTTTGGCATTGGAAGAATTGAAATCTACTCAGGCACAACTAGTTCAATCCGAAAAAATGGCAGTACTTGGACAATTGATCGCAGGTATTGCACATGAGGTTAATACTCCATTAGGTGCTATCATCTCTTCTAACGAAGGAATACAAAGTGTGTTTCGCCAAGATTGGGAGAAATTACTCTGCGAGTTTGCAGACTTAGATTCTCAAGAAAGAGAAACATGGAAGAAAATTTTCACAAAAGGAAGTATTTTCCCGGACTTCTATGATTCTTCTGAAGAAAGAAGGAATAGAAAGATCATCCGAGAAACTTTACAAAATCTTGGATTTCCGTCTTCAGAATTTTTGTCTGAAAACCTTGCGGAATTAGGAATAAGGGTAGAGGACATTCCAGATTTAGTGAAAGGGATTCATAAAGAAAAATTCCCTACTTTAGTAGCAAATGCCTATAATCTCTCTGGAATTTTAAGGTATAGTAATGTGGTAAGGGAGGCCGCTTCTAAGGCTGCCAGAGTAATTCGCGCATTAAAAACTTATGTATACCAAGACCATGCGGGTATTAGTCTGATCGATATCCGAGAGCAAATGGATCTGGTCTTAACGATATATTATAATAAAGTAAAGCAAGGAGTGGAGATCCGACGGAATTTTGCGGACAACTCACTTGTAAAAGGGCAAGCGGATCAATTGACCCAAGTTTGGGCGAACCTGATCAACAATGCATTTCAAGCGATTTCATATCAGGGAAGATTAGATCTTGAATCTCATATCAAGGATAATTATCTGATTGTATCCGTTACTGATGACGGTCCAGGAATCCCGAAAGAGATCCAAGATCGGATCTTCGAACCATTCTTTACCACAAAAGAAAAAGGAGAAGGAAGTGGTTTGGGCCTGGATATTTGCAGAAAAATTGTAGAAAGACACCATGGAAAAATTGATTTTGATTCATCTCCAGGAAAGACTACATTCAGAGTTTATTTACCTTTGGCAGAAAAAATTCTGATTTAGACGGATTCCTAATTCGAAACTTTTCTTTTGATAGGTGGGATTTGGCTGATCGAAAATTGGATCTTATTCGTGTCTGCTGCGATCGGTGCTTCCATAGACAAACACGCTTGAAGATTAAAAAGCCGCTCTCTTACGAGGAGCGGCTTTTGTTATTTAAGATTTTTTAGGGACTTCGCTTCCTTTTATGAAAGCAGGTCTTGCTCCTAATTTTTCTTCCCATGCCTTGAGCTTTGGATAATCGTCCAGTGAAAGATCAATATAAGATCTCGCTTTTACCCAAGGCCAGGTGGCGATATCTGCTATAGTTAATTCGCTTCCCGCAAGATACTCAGATTCTTTTAAACGTCTTTCCAGAACCGAATATAGACGTTTTGTTTCGTCTACATAACGATTCATTGCGTACGGAATTTTTTCCGGAGCGAACTTAACGAAATGATTTGCTTGTCCTTGCATTGGACCAACTCCACCCATTTGGAACATCAGCCACTGGATTGAGATGGATCTTTCTTTAGGATCTTTAGGCAAAAATTTTCCGTATTTTTCCGCAAGATAGATGAGGATGGCACCTGATTCGAAAACAGGGAAATCACCATTGTCCTTATCTATAATAGCGGGGATCCTGCCGTTTGGATTGATTTTTAGATACCATTCTTCTTTCTGTTCCAATTTGCTAAAGTCTATTGGATGTACTGTATAAGGAATCCCTAATTCTTCTAACATGATGGAAGCTTTTTTCCCGTTAGGCGTTCCTGCGGTATATAATTCGATCAAATGATTCTCCTTTGATTCGGCCGGAAAGTTGAAAGTTCCGGATATGACTTGGACTCTATTCTTTAGACTCTTGGCAGAATTCTTTTAGAGCAAATCCTTTTTATTTTTGCGACGAATTCTTACGATCAGGCCAAAAAAACTGAATGTATGATATGTCCGGACAGAAGGAGCATGCTCAAAATTCCTAAATCGTATGCGATATTTCTCCAAGGCTGTTTATGAAGAAAATAGAATATTGCATGAAGTATCCTAGACGCTATAAATATTCCAGAATAGATGATTGTACCTTCATGCCAACTGTAAGTGTTGATATATCCTATTAGTAAGAATAAGAAAATTGGAATATTTTCCAGATCATTCCTGAACACTCCATTTGCAGTTGCGACTATCGTATGATCGTCTGTCGCTGGGAACGAATTAGTAAAAAATTCAGCATCTTCTTTCCAGCGGAAGGTTTTGGTTTTGATCCGGACAAGACCTTGAACGATTGAAGTGGAAAGTAATTTTAGAAACAGAAGAACTGAAACGATCGCAAAGACCTGCCAAGAAGATTCCATTCTACACTCCTGGATCCAAAGATTGACGGAGCATAGAATCAGACTTGAATCAGATTAATGCGAGCAAAAAAAACTTACTCGGACTTCAGTTTCTCTTTTTTAAGTCGTTTCCTGATCTCTTTTCCTCGTTTTTGATTCTCTTCCAGAACTTTCAGAATGATATCCACAGGAAATGCGGTACCTTGAAACATTCTTGAAAAGACTCGATCTGGCATATCGTACCAGCGAGCCTTAGAGGAAAGAAGAAGTTCTCCTGTCTTTTTAAGATGAACAGTTCCCTTTGTGTAAAGTCTTCTGCGTCTAACCATGGTGACCCAACAACGAACTTCTAATTCTTCGCCCAAGGGACATGCTTTATAATAACGCATATACAATTGGTCAGTCATCACAAAATGACCTAAATGAAAACATAAAACACCCTGTGCCTCATCTAATAGAGTAGCGAGTGCTCCTCCATGGGCATAACCAGGTGCTCCCTCAAAATCTTTTTCTATAGTCCAAGTAAAACGGACTTCTCCGCTTGGTTCATGAAAAGGAAAGCTTGCGTGTAAGCCTCTTTTATTTTCCGGTCCGCAACCGAAACAATTCTTATGATGCCAGTCTTGTCCATTTTGGCTGGCCTTAATATGTCTATAAATGTCGTCCGCAGTCATCTGTTTATAGTACCATGGAAAAATCTTAAAGATCCCGAACAAGGACGAAATTCGAGATAAAACTGTAACGAACAGTGTATTTGTTTTGTTCCCGAACAGACAAAGAAGAAGATTTATATTCTTCTTCAAATCCCTTGACCGATTCTTGCCAGTTTATAATTTCATTTCCGTTGAGGAATGAATGATGAAGGCCGCAGTATTAGAATCCGGAAAAAGAAATTTAATCATTAAAGAGGTTCCGATCCCGCAACTTGGACCGGAACAAGCTAAGGTAAGGATCAAAGCTTGCGGTATCTGCGGTTCGGATTTACATTTAGTATTACATGGAACCTTAAAATGTAAACATTACCCTCAAATTCCCGGACATGAAGCTTCTGGCGTAGTGGAAGAAGTGGGAGAAAAAGTCACTCGTATCAAAAAAGGAGATAGAGTAGTGATCGCTGCAGGAACAAGTTGTGGTATATGTTCTCATTGTCTTGCAGGAAGAGAAAATCTTTGCAAAGAGATCGGAGTATTCGGTTTTGATAGAGAAGGTAGTTTTGCAGAATATAATATAGTAGAAGAACGTTATCTATATCCTTTGCCCGACTCAGTTCCATTCGAACAGGGTGCAATCTTAGCTGACGCAGTTTCCACTCCTTATAATGCGATTAAGTTCAGAGGAAAGATCCAAGATGGAGATAATGTTGCTGTTTTCGGATGTGGTGGACTTGGAATTCACGGAGTAGTGATCGCAAGGGCATTGACCAAAGGGAAAGTGATCGCCTTAGATGTGGATAGGGGAGCGCTTGAAAATGCAACCGCTTACGGTGCAGACGAAGTAGTAAATCTAAGAGAGATAAAAAATCCAGGGAAGACCTTAAAAGAAATATGCAAAGGGGGAGTGGACCTTCTCGCAGATTTCTCAGGAAGAATGACAAATATAGAAGAGTCACTTCGTGCAATGAATCCTGGAGGAAGAATGGTGCTCGTAGGTATCGGAAGAGAACCTTTAAAGTTTTCCATCCCATTCTCCATTATTGAAAAACAGATCACTATCGCAGGTTCTTACGGGTCCGACAGACGTGCTATCCCTGAATTGATAGATCTTTATGTGCAAGGAAAATTGAATCTAAGCAGATCGATTACGGATGTGAGAAAATTAGAGGACATTAACAAAAGCCTAGAGGACCTGGAAGAAAGAAAAGGAAATCCGATACGATTTGTGATTTCTCCTTAATTATTCTGAAAACGAACTTTGCTTGCTATCGTATCCCCTTCTTAAATTCTAACAGATAGATAGCTAATGTTTAAAGAATATTTACAATACGTACTTTCCAGAGGACAAATACGGTTCATCGTACTAGTTCGATCCGTTTTATTTTTATTAGTATTTAGCGCAATTCCTGCGATGCAAGCGGGAGGAGCAGTTGCTCTTGGTGGAGTTCTGATCATTTTGGGTTTAATCGGGACTTACGTAGTAAACGGGTTTGTAATCCGATCCGGAATGGACCCTGAAAAGCCTGTAGAATTTTCAAAATACTTTATATTCTTACTTATCTTAGCTTTGTTCTTAATTCTTTTCTTTTTGATAGTTGCTAGATTGATAGAACCTTTTTTGGGAACGCAGTTGCAAGATTTTCTGAAAAAGCAGAGTACAGAACCGAATACTCCGCTTCCTGCTGAATTCGTTCGATTCTATCTCATATTCTCATTCGTATTGGGACTTGTTCTCCATCTGATCCTACCGGTACTTTTTGCAAAGTTAAGTCTGATCCAAGGATTGAAAGAATTACCAAATGCGGTTAAACGTTCCGACTATATAGTCGCAGCTTGGACACCTTTTGTAATTATGTTCGTTCCGGATCTTTTGATTTCTCTTGTGTCTAATTCGGAAGAGATTATGGTCTCTGTATTCGGACAGATTTTGCTGATTGTGATCTTCTTCTTTATGCTTACCTCGGATATTTTTCTACAATATCCGACTTATTATTTAATTCGTACAGAGAAGAAGACCACTGAAGTTTCCGAGAATTCCTAAGCTTTTAAAAAACTCATAGTATCTCTTAAACTTTTTGCAATGTTCAATAATCCAGTAGCACTTCCTGCAATTTCTTCCGAGTTTGCGGCACTATTCTGAACAGTAACAGAAATATTTGAAACTGCATTTGCAGTCTCTGAGATCGCCACTTTTTGTTCTTTAACAGAAGTTCTGATCTCCTCAGATTTCGAATCCACGTCATTGACTGCAGTGATGATTGTCGCCTTCTTCTCTTGTTGTACTTTCATAGTGGAGACTATGGTATCTGAAGAAAGTTTAATAAAGGCAAGTCCCTCTAGGATTTCTGCGTAAACTTTCACACAACTATCTACGAAGTTTTTTCCAGATTCAATTTCCTGATTACTTGTGCGGATCAGACTTTCGATCGTTTTTGTGCTTTGATCCGTTTGTTCAGCAAGTCTTGTAATCTCGGTTGCGACTACGGCGAATCCTTTTCCATGTTCTCCGGCTCTTGCTGCCTCTATCGCTGCGTTTAATGCGAGAAGGTTTACTTTTTCTGAAATTTCCTGAATGATCGCAGTGATAGATCTCATCTCTCCGGAGCTAGATTCGATTTTTATCATACTCTCGGAGAGGCTTCCCATTGTTTTTTTACCCGCCTCCGTTTTGGAATACATATCCGAAATTTTTCCCAATGAATCAGAAACTGAATCGCCTACCCTAGTGATCAAACTATCCAGTTCTTTCATTTCTCCTGAGAAAGAAAGGATAAGCTTATACTGACCTTCTGCATTTGTAGTAACTTGTTCCATACCTGCACTGATCTCTTCAACCGAAGCGGAAATTTCTTCGACAGAGGCAGATTCACTTTGTGCATTTTCGGAAAGGTATTCGCTGGATTTTGAAAGTTGTTCCGCTGCCACCAAGATAGATTCCGAAAAGGTCAGAATAGAAGAGAGCATATCCTTAACTTTTGCCTGAAAGTTCCGGAACACCAAGGACAGAAGGTAAAGTTCGTCTAGGTTTAAAATATCTTCGTCTACTTCTATCGGGTTACTAAAATCTGCGTCTCGGATGGATATCCTTACTCGATTTAATCCCTTAACGAGTCGGATAGAGAATTTGATAGATGCATACAGAATGTAAGCGAGTGTAAGTGCAGAAAGTGAAAGAAAAACTGTAAGACTAAGTGCGTATTCTGTTTCAGCTCTTTGGTAGATCCTTTCGGAAATAAGTAACTGTACAGAGATCAACTTTTCTATATTCTCCGCAACTGGATCTATCATGGAATACATCTTATAATCTGCAAAATTTCCCAAACCTTCCCTGTCTTTGGCAAGCATAAGTGCTTTAGCTTCTTCTACACTTTTGTCAGCATCGTCGAAAAGAGGTTTTAGTTTATCGATAAGGACTGTTTCTTCTTCTACCAAGTGGGTTTGGAGGTATGCATTCCATTCAGACTTAATTCCTTTCATTGCCTTGTCTAAATTTTCGATCCCTTCTTCATACGTGAAAGTTCCACTTCTCGTCTTGTGAACACAGTCCACGATGGAAATTGCATAATGATCCGAGATTGTTTTTAATTGTTTTAAGGGAATTAATCTATCGTTGCGGATGGTTTCTATATCGTTGATCCTAGAAGCCGAGTTGATAAGGGAAAGAGCCAGTATGATTAAAAAAGGAATTAATACAGAAGAGAACAAGATCGCAAGTTTGGATTTTAAGCTTAATCGCAAATACCATTTCATGAAAACACTCCGGCCGGGGAGTGTAACATAGAACGCAATTTAAATCGAGCAAATTAGAACGCTTCCACCAACTAAATGATTTTTTGACGAAGAATTTATTTTCCAGAGGATGGCATCTTCTTCGCATATAGACAAAATCGATTTCAGTATACGAAATATAATTTACTAGAATGAAACAAATGTTAGAAATCTGATTTGTCTCTGCTTGGTTTATTGTAGCGATTGCTATAGGCTTGACAGGTTCGGATTAGCAGCTAATTTCGGAGATCAAGCCCCCTGGCTTTATATAATACGAACGTTATAAAAAGGGAGAGGCGGTAATGAGCCTTCTGAAACAAAAAATAGAAAGAGAAAAAAAATCCGGGAAACTGCTACTCCGTTCACTGATCCTCGCGTTTGCGATCAGCGGCTCTGCACTCTCCTTATCCGCAGCGTTTTCTTTGAAACAAATTCCGGACTCCATTGGTCCTGATGGAAGAAATATCTCCAGACAATTCTTCCAATTTTTGAAAACAGCAATTATCAAAAACAAGTATGATGGAAGGGCAGAAGGTTTTCATAAATACCTAGACCGTTCCTTGGAGAGATTCGAATTAAAAAATCTATTTAATTCTGAATACATGAATAAGGATGATAATGGGCAACATTATGTTACCTATAGAGGAAGATTTGCGAATGATGGGTATAAGGTAAGTCTTGAAACCATTCGTATGAAGGATGTTCCGATCCCTAGCTTCGGTGATTTTACTGCTGAGTTCGCATTAAAACATAATCCTAATCCTACGTATGGCGGGAATTCTTACTCAGGAAATCTAGACGTTCTGACTCATTTAGGTCCATTCACTCATAAACATGGACTAAGCGCAATGGATTCAGGATTACATTTTTTAGATGCAAATAATCTAAAATCTATCAATGCACCTGAAACTACTTCTTTCAAAAAGATTAAAGATCCGGAAGCAAGAAAGGCAATTAACGATTTTACTGAATCATTCCCTGCTCTAGCAAAGTTCATGGGTTACTATTTCGGTTTGGATTCTTTGTTGAAGGTCCAACAAGATGGCAAACTTCCTGGAGTGACGGCCTTTACATTCGAAGGAAATATTGAACAAACTTTAATGAGAGATTATCCGGATTTAGGCGATTATCTGGATGATATTAAATATTTAGGTTTTATTAAGTTAAGAATTACGAACGTTTCGGGAAGATCATTAGCAGAATTTGCAATCGAATCTAAAACAAGAGAGATCCGTTTCAAGTTTTTCACACTGAACGGCAAAGTTATTCCTTATGATACTAAGGGAAATTTTTATCCTCAGGAAGCATTTACACTTAGCTCTCTCTCCGAATTCCCTTTCGTAGTAAAAGCAAGTTTAGAAGCGAATCTATATGGCTTGATGCTGGAAAACAACGATGTTCAGTTGCTTGGTAGGTTCTCCAACACTTCAACTTCCGGTATTCTGAATTTAAAATTAACCAAGATAGAAGAATTTGATGTAAGTGGTGCTTTCGGATATTTCGCACCTTCCTGGGCCATCAATATATTTATACCTGGAAATCTTCAGTCCATTATCTATGAATTTACTGAAACTTTAGTAAAAGCAAATAATGGAAAAGGAACTAGTATCGTACTGCGATGGGATAGAGACTCTTCTCGAACGACCATGAAGACACATATCGAAACTGAATTTTTGGATAATTTCTTTATTAGATTCGGATTAAAGATTTGGAACCATAAGGTTCTTCCTGATGAAGATGCGAAGGATGATATTAGAGCGGTTCTTTCCAAAACAATCGATCTATTATTAAAAGGAATTTAACACTTTACGGATCGGGATTTATTCGATCCGATTGTGTGAATTATGCAAACAAATCAATCCGTATCTATTAGCACTCGTATAGTGCAAGTCTGTTTGTTTTTAGCGGCCGCCATTGCAATTTTTGGCGGAAGTTTACAGATGTTTTTGGGAGAACCTACCGTTAGCCCTAGGTTAGACAATATACACAGATTCATGGCAGGGATCTATTTATCAATGGGGTTGATTTGTTTTTGGGCTGCTTATACAATTCGCGCTCAAAGATCATTGGTCTATTTGATTGCTCTGGGAATTTTTATTGCAGCGTTAGGAAGAATACTTTCGATTTCGATCGTAGGTTTACCTGAACCTGCAGGACTTTGGATCGGCTATTTAACTCCTGAGATTTTACTTCCTATCATTCTTGCAATCGCCCAGTCTAGACGCAAAGAAATCCAATAAGATAAAATTTTTAGATACTCGCATGTTCATATGCGAGTATCGACCTTCTGATATTAAGATAATTTCCAAACATTCTCTTTTGCAGAATGCCCTTTCAATCCACCCTTCATTTCCTGGCTTAAAAGATTCTTTATGGTAAAAGAATTTTTATAATGTAGATTCACTTCTTCTGTTGAAATAGAAAAAGGAGGACCTGCCATTTTAGTTTGGTCATACTCGAATGTAACTAGGAGCTGAGGCGCCAGATTTGTAATCTGAGCTAAATGTGAAGAATAACGAATTCGAGTTTCTTGAGGGAGTGCCACTAAGGCAGCCCTATCGTAAACAGCATCTACTGGTCCTAATAATTCTTTAGATAAATCGAATATATCTCCTACAAAAATATCGATACCGTTTGCACTGTATAAAACAAGTTTGTCTAATACTGATACTTTAGGTTCAACACCTAATTCTTGAAATAACTGTTGGATCGCCATTTCTACTATCTCAGCTCCAGCGACTCTGTATCCTTGAGATAGAAGCCAGGCTATGTCTAAGGTTTTTCCGCAAAGAGGAATAAAAATGCGGCTATCTTTTGGCAAAGAAAGTTCTGGGAAATATTTGAGCAGAAGCGGATTTGTTTCACTTTCATGGAAGGGGATATTGTTTTCTTTCCATCTATTTATCCAAAAGTCTTTTTCCATTTTCGATCCCTCTAATTCGAACTTTGTGAATTTGTATAAGTTCTAACCCATGATAATAGTTTTAGAACGTTTGGCAACAATTTAGAGAAGGGAGCAAGCAGCTCATTTACGATTCTTTGATATCGAGATTGTCAAGTGGGATTAGGCGTTGTGTGGTTTGGCGAACGTTCGGATATACACATGTGTTTTCGTGCATGGGCGAAGATTCGGATAAGCAGTAAACTTCTCCTGAATTTATATAAAGTCGCTTGGAATCCCCGCCAAACAATCACTATATCGTTTCATATTATTAAACGAATTATGAAAATAAAATATAAATTCTACTTGCAAGAGGTCTGTTTATGGTCTCTTTAAGTAGAGATGGAAATTTTTGTTTGGAAAGGCGATATCACGTCCATTCAAACGGATGTGGTGGTAAATGCCGCTAATTCTTCTTTATCGGGAGGAGGCGGTGTAGATGGGGCTATTCATAGAGTGGGTGGACCAAAGATCATGGAAGAGTGTAGGATATTAAAGATCAAAAAATATCCGAATGGTCTTCCTACAGGTCAATGTGTTCTAACTTCTGGGGGACAACTTTCTGCCAAATACGTGATCCATGCGGTGGGACCGGTTTGGAAAGGAGGAGATTATCAAGAGGCTTCTCTATTAGAAACATGTTATAGAAACATACTACAATTGTCCTCGGATCGTGCATTTGAATCGATTGCGATCCCAAGCATTAGTACAGGGATATATGCGTATCCAAGAGAATTGGCTGCTCCAATCGCGATCCGAACTATTTTGGAACACCAAAGCCAATTTCCGAGAAAGGTGATCTTTGTTTGTTTTGATCAAGAAACAAAGGATCTATATGAGAAAATTCTAAATCAATCAGGAATAAGCTATAAGGAAGGAATTTCTTCTTTCTGAGATCTTACAGGCCAATTCCGGCTGCTTCTCCGCAGGTGGTATATATATCCTGTTTTGGATTTAACGCATAGGATTCGTCAGATGTTGCCTTTCCTAAATTTCCATTGATTGTGCTTTCGAATAGGTTTCTACTCACACAAGATCCGGACGAATCATTACATTGAACATTCGCGGGAGGACTTGCACCATTTGCCAAAGTATTGAGCCATGTAGCAAAATTAACTCCTCCACTTTTTAAAGAATACATATCATTATAGGTGGTGATTGTATGAACATCTCCGGGGGCAATATAATATCTATAGTTGGTCTTAGAAGCCGCATCCTTCATTTTAAAAACTGCCTGTTTGGACCAATCACAAGTAGTGTAATCATTTGAGCTGGAAGAATTTCCATCAGGCACTGAACTTCCGTCACTATCCCCGTAAATGACAGAATAAGATTTTCCAGCTTGGTAAGGATCCGGAGTAGTAGCAGTCGAATAACTCAACATTGAATTATTGATCTTGTTGATTTGCCCCATCGTATGATAAAAGAATCTTTGGTTGCCGTCGAACAAAGCTGTGTATTGCCCGAGAACGTCCCCAGAATATTCAGTAGCTACTTTTTTGAAGAAATCATTTATAGAAGGGGAGCCTGTAGTTGTATAACTTGCGGTTATTCCATTTACCCAGATAGGAAGATTAGAGGAAGAGAAGCCAGTTCCACTTCCAATCCCATTTGTTTCTACTCCCCAAGAACTTTCAAGTAATGGAAAGAATGCCGGATTAGTCAAAGCGTATGCTGATGTAGGCACTACTGCATTCGAAGCGTCAGATAACATTCTTACCTGGACACCTGAGTCGATAGTAGCTACTGTTTCTCGAATAATCGGATAATTTAATATGGCCCCGTAACCTCCCGCACTTTGGCCAGTCACGAAAACTCGATCCAGTTGAGGATAGTGATTTTGTACAAATTTTAGAACAGAGATCACATTATCATAGCCATGGTGTTTAATGGTTCCACTTGTATATGTTTTGTCTTTACTTCCTACGTGCAGATCTCCAGTGCAATAAGGGACAAATATTATATCATAATCTTTGAATGGATTTGCGGCCACAGATTGGTCTATTACACCTTTAAATAAAAGATCTAAAGCAAAATCAGGAACAATATTTAACTGGTTGAAATATGTGACTGTATTACTTCCGAAGCAGTTCGCATTATCCCAGCAAGCTCCTCCTCCCATAAAATTGATCAGTAATTTCCTATTATTAGCCGCCACAGTTTTTCTGAAAAAATAAAAGTTCACATTCCCTTCGGTTCCACTGCATTTCGGATCAAAGGTCGCAGTATAAGTATAAGGAGTGGCTCCATGGTCCACCTGAGTGGTGAATATTCCCGGTTCGGGAGTGATCCTTGCAAATGGGCTTGTGACCAGATCTACAATTAATGCAGTTGTTAGAAGTTCCTGGTTATTGTCTTTTTCTTTAGTGCAGAATATTAGAGAGAATAATAAGAAGATTATAAAATATCGGATTTTCATAAAAGCCTGATACTTCCTGAAAAAGGAAATATCAGCTATATTTTATTCCGACTTTACAGAATGTCAAGGCCCGAAGCAGGTCTCGTACAGATCTTTATTCGCATCAAATGAGTCCTGTGAGGTCGCTCTACCTAGTGTATTGTTTAAAGTAGTTGCCCCAAAATTTTTGTCAGTGCATGGATGAGATCCGGAACCATCAGCACAATCGACGTCCGTAGGAGTTCCTACATTCAAAACTATAGATTTCAGCCAGGTATTAAAATTTACTCCATTACTTACGAGCCCATACATTGTATCACTTGTAGTGATTGTATGGATATCTCCTGGAGCTCTATAAAAATAATATTTAGCACCTGGAGTTGCAGTATTATTCATCGCTGTATTTGCATTGATTGCCCAGTTACAATTGGAAGGAGTATTGGAACCATTATCAGGAAGATCCGGCACGTCCCTAGCATCCCCAGGTCCGAAATAAGAACTGGAATCAGAATAAGAAGGAGTGCCTAAGTCGATGATCCCCATTACATTAAAGAACCATCTTTGGGTGGAATCGAATGCCGCAGTGTATTGTCCTATAACGTCGTTTGGATAAGCGACTGCAATCTTGCTGATATAATCTTTAATAGAAGGAGTGCCAGTCGTTAAATAGTTAGCACCTACCACCCAATCCGGAATATTCGGTCCGCTTCCCCATTGAGTGTCTACAATACCAGAAAAAAATCCATCGATCACTGCTCCGTTAGAAGCATCCGCCACTAAACTCATCTTGTTGAAGTTCGGAAATTTTGTATTATCGGCGAACACTTGGCGAATATGAGGATAATTTAATACTGCTCCGTAACCACCGGCGCTCTGTCCGGCGACCACCACATCGGTAACTTGAGTATAATGCGACTGGATATATTTTAATACAGAAAGAACATTATCATGTCCTCTATGACTATAAGCAGCAGGGTCTGATGTAACATACGGGTCGTCATAAGTATTCACATCTTTGGAGCCCATATGGAGATCTCCTGTGCAATATGGAATAAATAGAACATCATAATTTCTTAATGGATTTGATGAATTTTCCGAGTCCAAAATCCCTTTAAAAGCAATCTTAATAAAAAGATCCGGGACATCATTTAGGAAATTGAAGAATGTAGTCGTATTCTTTCCAAAACAATTATTGTTACTCCAGCAAGCTCCCCCTCCCATAAAGTTTATGAGCAATTTTTTATTATTCGCAGTAACGGATTTTCGGAAGAAATAAAAATTAGTATTTCCCGCATTTCCAAAACATTTTGGGGAATATGGTCTACCTGCTTCGTAGTTAGCATTTGAATTTGGGATTATTATAGTATCGTTTGAGGGAGGGGTGATCCTTTCGTAAGGGTTATAAAGAATTTCGCCTAAAACTGCTCCAGTAAGAGCCTTTGTATTATCCGGTTCGTCCTTTTTACATCCGATAAAAATTAATACCGAAATTAAAAATAGAAGAGATAGGTTTTTAGCCTGCATTCGTTTCATCCCCGTTCAAGAAAACAGTCGAAATGTTTATGTATTTCGTATTTAGACTGACGCTTTTCGCCAAAGATTCAAGCCCTTTTCGTTATCGCGGAAAAAGAAAGATTTGAGTACTAGGAGCGAGCCCAGAAACTGGAATTGGTCTAATTATTTTTTAAACCGAAGGTGAAACCGTGGATCTTTTTGATAATATGGATGAAGTAGAAGGAAGTATCATACCGGTAGACTCCATTCTTCCTCCCGAATTATTTTTGGTGCCTATCAAAACCAGACCGGTATTTCCCGGGATCATCACTCCTCTTATTGTTCCGGGAGGGAAATTTGCAAAAGCTGTAGATGAAGCCTTAAAAGGAAATTCTTTCATTGGCCTGGTTCTTCTTAAAGATGAAGAAAATGAAAAAAAGACAGAAGAGAATATTTACGATTTCGGAGTAGTCGCTAAGATCCTGAAGAAGGTGAATCTTCCTGATGGTGCTGTTAATATTCTGATCAATACCGTTCGTAGATTTAAAGTGGAATCTTTTACTTCTGTAGAACCGCTATTAATCGCAAAAGTACATTATCCGGAAGAAGAGCCTGGGGCTTCTAAGAATACGATCAAGGCTATGATGAGGACCCTGCTCATCATGACAAGGGAACTCGCTCAGAATAATCCTCTTTTCACGGAAGAGATGAAGCTTACAATGCTGAATGTGAACGAGCCCGGTAAGATGGCTGATTTCGTATGCAGTATTTTGAATATTGAAAAAGAAGATTATCAATCTGTAATAGAGTCAGTAAACTTGAAAGACAGGATTGAAAAGGTTCTGCTCTATTTAAAGAAGGAAATTGATCTAGTTAGTCTCCAGAGAGAGATCCAAGAAAATATCCAGGACAAAATAGATAAGCAGCAGAGACAATTTTTCCTAAGAGAACAATTGAAGGCCATACAGGCTGAGCTTGGTCAGAAAGAAGGTAAATACGAGAAGAAGTATGAAAAATTCTTAGAAAGGCTAAAGGCTATTCCCGCAGATCCGGAAGTGATAGAAGAAGTAGAACGTGAAATGGATAAGTTCTTCTATACTGACCAAAATACTGCAGATTATAACGTTATCCGAAATTATTTAGATATTATGGAAAGTCTTCCTTGGGAAGCAGCTCCTTCGCGAGAAATTGATTTGGATAAGGCCAGAAAAACTTTAGATCGCGATCATTATAAACTGGATGATGTAAAGGAGCGAATCTTAGAATTTTTGGCCGTGAAGAAGTTAAAGCCGTCCGAAAAGGGTTCTATTCTACTTTTAGTAGGACCTCCTGGGGTTGGAAAAACTTCTATCGCTAAATCTATCGCTGAAGCTATGGGCAGAAAGTTTTTTAGATTTTCCGTCGGTGGAATGAGGGATGAGGCAGAGATCAAAGGACATCGTAGGACTTATATAGGTGCAATGCCTGGTAAGATCATCACTGCATTAAGAATTACTAAAGAGAAAGATTCAGTGATCCTTTTAGATGAGATAGACAAGCTTGGACTTGGAATGCAGGGAGATCCTGCCGCTGCATTATTAGAAGTTTTAGATCCGGAGCAAAACAAAACTTTTAGAGATCATTATTTGGATCTTCCTTTTGATCTTTCTTCCGTGTTCTTTGTCGCAACAGCGAACACTTTAGATTCTATTAGTAGAATACTTTTGGACCGGATGGAAGTAATTAATCTTTCAGGTTATATTACAGATGAGAAAGTTCAGATCTTCAATAAACATTTATGGAAGAAGGTCCTGGAGAAAAATGGTATAGAGCCGTACGGTATCCAAATAGATAAAAAGGCCGTTGTCTCTTTAATTGATCATTACTCCAGAGAGTCAGGGGTAAGGGGCCTTGAAAAACAATCTGATAAGTTAGCAAGAAAACTCGCCCTGCATATCGTAAAAGGAGAGTCATATCCAAAACATATAGAACCTTCCGATGTGGAAAAACTTCTGGGAGTTCCCAAATATACGGATGATAGGATGATCAAACCTACCGTTCCCGGAACTGCTTTGGGTCTTGCTTGGACTTCTGTGGGAGGTGCAACATTACTCATAGAGGCTGTTTTCGTAAAAGGGAAGGGTGGGATTCTTCTTACTGGAATGATAGGAAAATCCATGGAAGAATCTTCCAGTATTGCCCTTAGCTATATTAAGAATTTATTAGGTAGCGAAGAGTTATTTACTGAAAAAACAATCCATCTTCATGTTCCGGATGGTGCGACTCCAAAAGACGGACCAAGCGCTGGGATTACAATGGCAACCACCATTCTTTCCTTAGTGCTGAACAAAAGGATCAAACTCGGATTTGGTATGACTGGAGAATTGACTCTTACTGGTGAGGTTTTAGCAATCGGTGGCTTAAGAGAAAAGATCGTGGCTGCAAAAAGAGTCGGCGTTCATAAGATCATTTTTCCATCGGACAATAGACCTCAGTTAGACGAAATACCTGATTATGTGAAGAAAGGAATGGAATTTTTTCCAGTTACTAGATTCGAAGAGGTTGCTAAAATTTTGTTCGAGCCGAAAACGATAGATGGGATTTTAAAACCTAAAACAGAGCATGTAGCAGTTGCTAAGAAGACAAAACCTTCTCCTAAAAAGAAGTCAGTTACCCGTAAGAAGAAATAAGGCCTAGAATTTGCTTGGTGGGCGAGTTCTAAGTCGCCCCAAAATAATTTGCTTTTTAGGACACCTTTCGGACGCTGTTCGGAGGAGACCATAATGGGCGTACCTTTCATAGATATCAAAAGATTCGAGCCGGGATTACTAGAAGCTTGGGAAGATAAAGTAAAAACTCTCAGCAAGAACGCCTCCTTTATCGGAGGAGAAGAAGTCGCATTATTAGAAAAAAATCTGGCAACAACTGCCGGGACCAAATATTCGATCGCATGTGCAAACGGAACAGATGCACTTCAATTGGCGCTAAGAGCCCTAGGAGTAGGGAAGGGAGATAAGGTATTAGTTCCTGATTCTACCTTCTGGGCGACATTCGAATCCGTAGTGAACGTAGGTGCTGACCCTGCTACAGTAGATACAAATCCAGACGATTTACAAATGGATTTCGAAGAATTCAAGAAAGCTTTGGAAGAAGTTAAACCAAAGGCTGCGATCATAGTTCACCTTTACGGTTGGGGAAGTTCAAAATTAGAAGATTACCGTAAACTTTGTAAGGAAAAGGGAGTTTTCTTATTAGAAGACGGAGCTCAATCTTTTGGAGTTTTGTATAAGGGAAAACCTATCTACCAAGACGCATTGATTACAACTACCTCTTTCTATCCTGCAAAAGTTTTAGGTGGAGCAGGAGACGGAGGAGCAGTTTTTACAAACGACGAAGAGCTTGCTAGTAAGGTTAGAATGCTCGGAAACCATGGCAGAACTTCTCATTACGGATACGGTGATGTAGGTTGGAATTCTAGAATGGACACCCTACAAGCTGCATTCTTAAATTTGAATATTCCTTATTTAGATGCAAGGATTGTATCTCGCAGAAAAGCTGCTGAAAAATATTACCAAGTTCTTCCGGGTTTAGGAGTGAATGTAATTCATCCTCCGAAAGATTTTCAAGAAAACGGATATTGTAACGTTACTCTTTTTGATCCTGCAGAAAGACCAAAAATCCAGGAAGTCCTAAAAGCAAAAGGGATTGGTTCTGCAGTGATTTATCCAGGAGCAATGAGCGATCAACCGGGTGCAAAACCTTATATCATAGGTAAGTTCGGAAAAGAACATAGAACTGGAAAGATCTGTGATTCAATATTAAATTTTCCTTTATTCCCATACATGACTGATTCTGAGTTGGAAGAGGTTTTTGCTGCGATAAAGGAATACAAAAAGTAAACTTTTTAGAAAATTAAAGGCTCCTTTATAACTTTATTTTAACCCAAAAGAAGTATGTATCATATTTCGTATCCTAAAAGGGAGAAAAATTATAAAGGATGCCTAACGCAAAGAATTTACCCGTAATCTGCGTTACTTAACTTAGTAAAAAAAGGTTCATTTATTGGCTGTTCGATTGAACTTCAGGATAATGAATATTAACCAAAAGGATTTCTTTCTCATGAAAAAGATTATCGGTATATTATATATTTTTACTATTTTCGCTGTAAATTGTACAGTTGGGGAGTCGTTAGGAGTAGTAGATAATGCATACAAAGGTTCCGAGGCAAGAGAGAAGATCCGAAATACCGCCTTTAATGCCGATGGGATCTACTACGAAAAAAAATATGGTGGCTATAGCGGTTTAGTCACTAATATATCTGTTACAAATTCTCTGATTGTTGCCTTCTCGTTGGATCTGGATGATTTAAAATACTATGATAAGACAAAAGTGGACCATTGTATCTCCGATATGGAAAAGTTTTCCTATCTAAATTTTTTTGATTCTTTAACAACTGTGAAGCTAAGCGAAAATTGTCGTAATTTCGAAGAAATTACATTTTTTTCTAATTAATAACAGGCAGTTCAGAATCGAACTAAATCCTTTCTTCGATTTACCTAGATTTTCTTTTCATTCTGAACCGTTTTCTTTCTCGCCAAAATCCGTAAAAAATCATAAGTATTCCGATAGAAATGTATTGCCAGTGTCTAATCATTATATTTAGAATGATTCTAAATATGTAAAGCAGGAGAAACTTATGAAGCCGAATATAGGAATTCCGGAAAAAGATAGGGAAGCGATCAACCAAGGATTACAGAAACTCTTAGCAGATACGTATTTTTTATATTTAAAGACTCACAACTATCATTGGAACGTTACCGGACCCTTATTTAACACATTACATTTGATGTTCATGACTCAGTACACTGAGCTTTGGAATGCCTTGGATCTGGTGGCGGAAAGAATTCGTTCTCTTGGTTATCCTGCGCCTGGAACTTACAAGGCATTCTCTTCTTTAACTTCATTAAAAGAAGAAGATGGAGTTCCTAAAGCGGAAGACATGCTTAAAAATCTTGTAGATGGGCATGAAGCAGTGATCCGAACTGCAAGAGCGATCCTTCCTTCTGCTGATTCAGGTGGAGATGAAGTGACCACTGACCTTCTTACCCAAAGATTAGAGATCCATGAAAAGACTGCTTGGATGCTGAGAAGTATGTTGGAGTAGAATTTTAGAATATTCTGAAAAGTAAATATTTCGGGGAAAATTCCCCGAAATAAGAACCCGGAGAGATCGACCTGGTATTCGATCTTTCTCCCCGGGCTGTAGAGAGTTAGAGAGTGAGGATATACTCCACTAGATCGTCCACCTCAGAAGCCGAGGCAGAACACCATGGATGAGGAGCAGCTGGCATTCCGATAGGCTGAGAAGTTCCCAACTCTTGAACACCGTATTCTCTTCTCATCTTCTGATAATCCCAATAATACCAATCCGGATCCCAAGGAACAGTTACGAAATACTTATGCCTTTCGATGAATCTGTTTCTTTTTGTTCCTGCATCATTATTTGGAGATTTGAATGCTCTAAACACGTCTGACTTTCTGTTTTGAGGAGGATAAGGTTCCGGATGATCCGGTCCTCCTAAGGCAGGAGACACAGGTGCGTGAAGAGTATAATATTGGTTGTAAAGAGCTGATCCTTCCGTGCATCGAGCAGGGTTGACTAGGTCTTCTAAGTTACGAACGTGACCGTCGCTTAATAAACCTCTATGTTGCACCCAATACATATCTCTTAAGAAAGTAGCACGAACTGATTGTTGCTGTTTATGATAGATGGTTGGTGCGAAAAATCTTCCCACTTCATTTATCTTAAACATCTTTTCGTTAGAGTTCAAGCCCACCTTATCATTATGACAAGATCCACAATCTCTTTGAAAGGTTGCCTTTCCTCTTGCAACTGCTGCTGTAATGCCAGGTTGGTTTTCCCATCCAGCTTGAACGAAAGCTCCTTCACCTGAATCTGCGCCCACTTGAGCGATCAGTTTACCTTTGGACTTTAACCAACGATACATTCCGACTTGTCTTAGAGCCTTATCGTTCCCGTCCAACTTAGTCATATAAGCAGTAAGAGCTTGTAGTTCTTTCGCATACATTGCACCTGTAGCGCCATCTGGTTCTTCTGAATGGATATAAGAACCTTCGAATCCTACGTAAGATTCTGTATGAGAAAGAGATCTTCTGACTCCCATGTAGTTGGTAACGTTTGGAATTGCGATTGGAGAAAACTCGTAATCGTTATCGGTTTCGCTTCCTTCTCCTTTGATTCGGATCAAAGAATGTTCCCCAGCTCCTTGAGGCATAACGTAGATCAACATCGTTTTATCTACATCTTTGGAAGAAGAATCGAAACTTGGTCCAGGCTCGCTTTCCTTTATTCCTTTAAAATCTCCTAATAGAGACCATTTCATAGACCATTTAGGGTTAGGAAGTCCCGGAATTACTTTAGTTACAGTGTTTCCAGGGGAAGCTTCATAAGTGATTTTGTATCCGTGACAAGAAGCACAGTTGAATCCAATCCATTCACCTTTTCCGGTATATGGATGAGAAGCTTCCGCATATCTATAACCTGCCCAACCGCTGTTCTTGGTATTCCCTTTGAACAATTGGTCCCCGCCTAAGTATCCAGGAATTGGAGTTGGCTGAGGATAACGATCGAAGTATACGGTATCGATCGCTGCAGACGGTACTTGACCTGAAACTGTTTGGTAAGCACCAAATAGTAGAAGTGGATCTGCAGTGTATCCGGTTACAGGATCTTTTGCTTGGTACGCAAAAATTTTCTTCCAATCCAGATTTCGGATCGCGTGAGCCACTCCGATATTGAAATCATAAGACCAGAAAATCTTTTCGCCTAACGCGAGTATTGATGAGAATCCAGGGTTATTAACGTTTACTTGTAACGGAACAGTCCCTTTTGCGTCACTTAAGATAGAAACAACGTCACATTTATGTTTGAAGTCTTCGTCAGTTACCCTGCGAGTTTGAGCATCAATAACGTTATGCGGTTGTCCTGGATGAAGTAAAGAATCGTTATATCCGACTCTTTTTTGGATCTGAACAACAAGAGGTCCTGAGGTTGTGTGTTCAGGAACCTTGAATTGGATCTGATTATCTGTCCAAGCAAGAATATACTTACTCCAACTATCCAACGATTCATCCACTTCGAAGTTCACCTGTTTGGTGATATCCAGTCTTTGTTCGAACATTCTCAGATCGGTTTCCAGGATTCTGGTATTACCGATCATAATTTTAGAAAAGTCGATTTCAGGTCCGGATCCAAAACCCGTTCCTCTGAGTGTGATTGTTTGGCCAGGGCTGAAAGAAGGAGTCGGGTAAGCCGGCCCATCCGTTACAGTCTGCCATACAAGATTTCCATTTACCAACACCGATTGTAGTACCGGCTCCGGGAAGGAAGATGCGGACACCGCACGAATTCCTTCTCGGATCGGATCAAATTTACATACTTCTTCCTGGTTCGGGAATTCTGTAAAAATTCCTACGGGGCAACCCGCAGCTAAAACAGCCATTCCTAACAAGGAGTACCGCAAATAACGTTTTGCGGCACGTATTCTTTGCATTTCCATTTTTCCGCTCCCTAGTCCGGCATACAAAGATCCCGGATCAGTTCTGGCGGAGAAGAATACTCCATAATAAAAAAAGGGTCGTCCGAGCGACAGAATTCGAACGTTCGAGTTTCATTATTCGAACAGTTGTGTAAAAATCAAGATTTAGAAAATAAGTAAAATATAAGAGAAGCGTAGATTTGATTTCTGGAAAGGACGGAAAATGCAAGTGTTCGAAATAAAAATTTTTCACTTATTTTATTGGATCTCAAATAGTTCTATTCTTTGTTTCGGATGAGAACACTTGACAAGCCTTGGTATTTTCTTAATATACCGCCTATGTTAAATCCCGAAGTGGTCACTCCTTTATTCTACTTCGGAAGTGGCCTTTCCTTTTTATTGGTGGTCCAAAAGTTAATTCCACCTATAAAACGCAGAGAAGACAGGATTGGAGCACTTCTGTTTCTTTCGTTGGGGATCATACTATTTACAGTTGCAAATGTTGTCTTAGAAATAGACAGGACTTACCCGCATGCAATCTTCTTATTGCTCACTTCTTTTTCGGCTATCGGGCCCTTATCTTTGCTATATACACATTCTTTGATATATCCAAACCAAACTTTATACAGGGACATACGACTTCACTTTCTCGTTCCTGGTCTTTTTTTATTAGGTGAATTACTTTTTTTTGGAAGGCCTTGGGATTCTATCATCTCCGATCTAGGAGATTTTAGAAATATCAGATATAAACATTATCTTTCTTGGGGATTTTTTCTAACAACTGCGCTTACGACCGCGTACTTCGGATTTAGATATAGAATGTTATTAACTGTGATCTCAATCCCTGAGCTAAAGTCCCAGATCAGATTTATTTTTATTCTAGCAACTATCACAGTGTTTGCTATGTATTCTCTTGTATTCGGATTCATGTTCGGCCTGGATGTTTTGTTTAGAGTGGGTGGGCTTCTTGTAACTGGGATTGTGGCTCTTCTATTCTTGGCTCCTTCTAGGTATCCGGATTTTTTTGCTCCTTTAACGAGAGAAGTAAGAAAGAAGAAGTATGAAAAATCTCTTTTGATTGGTTTAGATCTAAACTTATTAGAGCTTAGGATCCAAGAATTGATGAGAGAAGATAAACTCTATCGAGATCCAGAGCTGACTCTTCACTCATTATCAGAAGACTTGGGGATCAAACCATATCAGTTAACGGAATTTCTAAATGAACATTTACAAACCGGATTTCATAATTATATCAACGGATTTAGGATAGAAGAAGCAGTCAAACTTCTGGAAGAAAAGTTAGACCAGGACATTCTTTCTATCTGTTATTTTGTAGGATTCAATTCCAAATCCTCTTTTAACGATGCGTTTAGAAAGGTAACTGGCAAAACGCCTACACAACTTCGTCAGAAGAAATCGGAACTTCCTGAAAAACAGAAAATACATACTGCTCGTACAGGAGTGCCTCCTTTAGGAAAAGGCCTGGGTGGTATGGTGGAATTGGGAGATTCAGATCGAATTTCTGTAAGAAATCGCCCGATCAAGGCTGAAAATCGGTAAAGAGAAGTATCCATTCTTCTCCATTTCTGTCATACCAATCTTTTTCTGGGTAATAAGTTCCCCCCAAAGTCTCTATTACTTTTTTCATATATGGTTCGCCTGGATCAAAGTCCTGAGCGTCCAGAAAAATAGAGCCTCCCCATTTTTTCTTAGCTTGTGTATGGGAGAATACTCCTTTTAGGGCTTCGATCCTTTGGTTGTTTAATGGGATCTCATATTTTTGGCAAAGTTCATGAACAAGTTTAGAAACAGCAGCGGTTTGTGCAGGATTTGCAAGTAACATCTCTGTATCCTTGCCCACGATCTCTATTTGGAAACAATTTCGGTTTGTGCCTGTTGCGGCTGCGGCCATATGAAGTGGAGAATCCAGCAATTGGTAGATTTTTCCGTCTTTATCCGCAAGGAATGTAGCAGCTAAATTCCGTTTTTCTAATACTCTTAGAGTTCCATCGTAATCGTTGATTGCAGTGAAGTGTAATACTACACAATCAGCGGTGATTGCTCCTCTGTAATTGTATTTCAGTCTTTTTTCTTCCGGAAGAAGTCCGTCTGCAGTTTTTTCGATACTTTCCAATTCTGCTTTAGGTGTAGGGGTGACTCCACGGCCTTTATCGTAGCTTGGGTCTTTGACTTCTCCGTTTTGTCCAACAAAAGGTTTTTCTTTTCTAAGCACCCATTCTCCATATCTATCCTTCCATTCCATTTCGGAGAAATAAGAACCTTTTAATTCTTCCAATAGTGCTTTAAGAACATTCTCATTCCCACAATCGCTTCCATTCAAGAAGCCGCCGAATTTCTTTTTTGCCTGGCTATGTGTAAATATTCCAGAGCGCCCGCCGACATCAAAATTTGTGACCGGTATTCCGAATTCTTGGGAAGTCTTTGCAATTGTATAGAGTAGTGATTTTTTCTGATGAGGGCGTTTGAGTATGTCTTCCTTATCTCCTTCCCAAGAAATATGGATCATACTTGTATCTGTTTTTGGCGCAGCCTTGATGAGAGAAGATCCAGGATCTTCTACCCCATAGATCTTACCTTTTTTATCTACGATATAATGTACTAACCATCCGGAATTTGCACTTTTTGTAATATATTCTTCGCTGGAAAGCCCCTTGGTATGATGGAGCAATATTCCACTTACCTTTGTTTTTTTGCGAAGAGTAGAAAGAGAAGTTGTACTTTTGTCCTTAGGCAATAACTGAGAGATCGGATAAATTGGAGAGGCAAGCTCTGCAATTGACAAGTTTGTCTCCGGAAGTGAAGAACAATTAGATATAATAAAGACAATGAGTAATAGAAGGACAGTTCTCAACATCCTTTCTCCGTTAGTTTTTCTTTTAATAATGAAAGGTCCGACCTGACTCTTTCTAAAATGGATTTGGCTTTAGTATGTTTGTTTAGAAGGTCTTTATATTCTGGGACAGCGCGCTTTTTTTCTTCTCCGAAATCTGGCTCTAAAGGAAGTGTTTCCAGATCTCTCAGGGAAGCTTCTGCATCTGTTCTGATTTTTGTCCAGTTTGCAGTATAACCAGAATAGATCTCTTTAGGAAGTTTGTCTTTGGAAACCTTGATACGTTCTTCCATATTAGGAAGGTCTATTTTTAGGAATTCACTTAATGCTTGGGAATCCTGGACCAGTTCTTCTAAAATTCCACTTAGATGTTTTTCGATGGCCTGTCTTTGGGTATGGATCGCCTTTTTGGCTCTTCTGAAAATCCTTAGCATTGCCAAGGCTGAAAGTATCAGTACGGATAGAAAAACCCAAAAGGAAAACTTGGAGATAACCCAGCGGAATCCCGGGGAATCAAACCATTCCTGAAAATAAAAGGCTGAGCCTCCCAAGACCAATAGGATTAAAAATAATGCGAGAGCAAGAAATCGCCTCATCTCTTTCTCATTTAGGAAAAGGTTTTCTTTCTGTCAAGGTCAAGACGGACCTTCTCGAAGCCGAAACTAAATAGTGATGGATGCTTCTGCGAAACATTTCCCTTCTTCTTCCCGCAAATCCGACCCACCTAAAGTCGTTAACCTTGGATTTTATCGGATCAAAAAAACTCTCAGGGAAGAAGGTTTCGAAGTAGTGGAAAAAGCAGACGGCAAAATCACCCTCGTGTTACGAGTTAAGGATTAAGCCGCGGAGAAAGTTGAGACGCAGCGTTTTAATTCACGCAGAGGCGCGGAGCCGCTAAGGGACTATGGATCATAATGGTTTACAATTCGAGAAATCCCTTCTTTCATCAAAGCAGTTCCGAAGTTTAATAGTAATCCAACAGGCAAATTCATTAACTTAAGATAAGTCAGGACTTGTTTACAATGGACTGGTAACGTCTTTTCTGTGGATTTAATTTCAATAATAACGTTTTCTTCTACTAATAAATCCACTTTAAATGCGTTTTTAAAAATTGTGCCTTCATATTCAAAAGAGATATATTTTTGATTCACGACTTGAAGTTTACGTTTTGTAAGCTCTTGGAATAGAATCATTTCATACACCGATTCCAATAGTCCTGGGCCTATCTTTTTATGGATTTTAAGAGCAGAATCTATGATCTCTGAAGTAATTTGATCTAATTGATTCATTTTGGGACCTCTTCAATTTGCAGGTCTTTAATATGAAATCTTGTTTGTACTTTTATAAAAAAATCTGCGTCTTCGCGTCTCTGCGTGCGAAAAAACTCAGCGACTCCCAAGATCTCTGCGTCCCTAAGGCGCGGATTCCTCTAACGTAGGAAGATCGTCGGAAAATTCTTTTGGCTCCGGTTTTTTGGGGACCAAAGTTTCTCCGCAGCTTTTTTTGATTAAGGAATCTATTTTAGATTTTTCAGCAGAGTGGGGAAGTATCCTAAGATAGATCCTATAGTTACGAACTGCTCCAGGACAATATCCGTTTTTTAAATATAAACTTCCTAATAATCTTCTGGCGCCCGGATGAGCAGGTTCATGTTCGATGATTTTTGTGGCGAGCCTCATTGATTTATCAGGATTTGTTCTTGCATTCTTCTTGGATTCGTCCCAGGTTTTGATCAGCTCCTCTTCATATAAGTAGTAAAGTTGGTTGTTTCCCATCTCCAATACTCTGAACACGATTGCATCTTGGGCTCCGCTCTTGCACATCCCGAACCAGATATCTTCTCCACTATCTGTCATTTTGTTTCCGCGGACTTTGATTAGATCACTTCCATCTAAACATCCTGCCATCTCGTATATGTCTCTCATCGCTGCAGGCGAAACTGCTAGTAATACTCTCAGCTGGTTTCCATAAGAAGCGATATCATCTTCTGGCATTGCGTCTTCGGGGTTGATGACATTAGGAGAATCATTGAATATTCGGAGCTTGATAGAGGATTCAAGAACCCAATCTGGTAAATCTAAACTTTTTATGAATGCGTCTTTTGGTTTCCAGAAAGATCTAATGGTCTCACAGGAAGTAAGGGCGAAAAACTGGATACCTAACAAGATCAGGAATATGCAGAATTTAGATTTGGAAGCTTCTTTTCCGGTTGCCACTCAGGGTAACTTGTGTTTTCTCGATATAAGAAGCAACCAGGAAACAGATGCCTCAAGAATTGAAAGCCAAGCTGGACGGAAAGGGACAAAAACATTGTATTATAGTCTCCCGTTTTAACGAATTCATAGTCGAAAGCCTTTTGAAAGGTTCAATCGATGGACTCCATATGACAGGAGTCGAAGATAAAGATATTACTGTGGTAAGGATCCCTGGGGCATACGAGCTTCCGATCGTTGTATCCAAAGCCGCTCAAAGTAAAAAATACGATTCTATCATTTGTTTGGGTGCCGTGATCCGAGGAGCTACCGCTCATTTTGATTTTGTTGCCGGTGAATCTGCAAAAGTAGGTTCTATTGGAGTGCAACATTCAGTGCCTGTGATTTTCGGAGTTTTGACCACAGACACTATTGAGCAGGCAATCGAAAGAGCCGGTACCAAGGCAGGTAATAAGGGCTACGAAGCTGCTTTGACTGCGGTGGAAATGACGAATCTCCTTAAGCTTCTCTAATCTATGTCTTCTTCCAGAAGGAAGTCCCGCGAAATCGCAGTAATGGCATTATACCAGTTGGAGCTGGTGAATTCCGCATTGTCGGAGGTCCTAAAGTTCCGTTGGTATGACAAAAAGATAGAAACTGAAGAAAGGGATTTTGCAGTTTCTATCATAAATGGTGTTGTGAAAAACGCGGAAACAATCGATACTCTCATCAAGAAATACTCGAGGAATTGGGATTTTGCTAGAATCTCCCCAGTGAACAAATGTATTCTACGTTTGTCCATTTATGGGATATTGCATTCCAAGGAAATTCCGCCCAGGGTCACCATCGACGAAGCAGTCGAGTTGACTAAGGAATTTGAAAGCGAGAATTCGGTCCCTTTTATTAACGGGATCTTGGATTCCATCCTTCAGTACGAGACGAACCGACATGGAAAACCCGATCCGCAAGAACCGAATCTTCCTGGAGACGGAAGAACCTAAACCCTCCTACTATTATGGGGACGAACCGGAAGAGTTTCGTCCCAGACGTCATTATAATCCGACTGCGTTTGCTTGGGGTGCCTTAGCTGCTTCTCTTCTTCTTTTGATCGGTCTTGCAATTTGGTATTCTTTCTTCAGAGAAGGTGGCCCAGGTTTTGGCGGGAATGGAGTTGTAGATGGTAAATCTCCTTATATGCCAAAGGGAAGTCTTGCCAAAGAATACCAAAGACCTTATTTACCTGATGGCACGAATAATCCCCTTTTAACGAAGTGTATTTCTTTATATAAACAGAACCATGTTAAACAAGCATTCGATTATTGTACCGAGTTTTTGACAGGCCCTGTTACCGACCAAGAAAAGTCTCTCGCTTTGACCATTCTTGGCGTGATCTATTATGAAAACGAAAGATTTCCTCAGGCTATCGATTCGCTGCAGAAGGCGATAACTCTGGATGGGAATAATATATACGCATATTATAATTTAACTTTAGCGTATGCTCATAGCGGTCAAAAAACTGCTGCAAGAAATACAGCATTAAAAGCAAGAGAGATTGCGCCTAATGATCCTCGTATTGCTTTAATGGCGGGGAATCTTTTCAATGAGATTGATGATCCAGATGCTGCGATAGACTCGTATAAGCAGGGACTTTCTTCTTCTCCAGATGATCCTTATCTAACTTATAACCTTGCATTGAGTTACTTTAAAAAGGGAGAGATCCCACAAGCGGAAGAACAATTTAAGCTTGTAGTGATGAGGGCGAGAGGTGGAAAACTCGCGGCAATTTCCAATTCATATTTAGGAAATATTTCTTACAATAGAGGGGATTATGTTTCTGCAGAACATTATTTTAGAGAAGCAGCAACAATAACTCCTAACGATGCAAAGGCATTATATAACCTTTCTATTGTTTTGAAGAAGAATGGTAAATTAGAAGAATCTGTAAAATATTTGGAACTAGCCAACCAAGCAGGTTCTAATGATCCGGAATTATTTAGATCGATTGCAGAAGGTTTCGAGCAGTTAAATCAAGGTGAGCAATCTATCAATGCCCTCCAGAAAGGTCTGAAATATAATCCAAACAATTTGGATCTATTATTCCAACTTGCAGAAACATATTATAATAAAGGGAACCTTCTCGCCGCAGAAGAAACTTACAGAAGGATTGTAGATTCCACTCCGGGTGACAGTTTTACGGAAACAGCATTATTGAACTTGGGTGTTGTCCTGGACCAGATGGAAAGATATGGGGAAGCGATTACGTATTTGAATCGTGTCCTGGATCTAAATCCTAAAAATGCAAAAGCATATTATAATTTAGGCCTTGTTTATAAGCACACAGGTAACGGCACCCAAGCAATCGAGAATTTCCGCAAAGCATCTTATTTGGATCCGGATGATATCAAACCTAAGGAAGCGTTGGGTGATTATTATTTGGAAAATAAATTTTATAGGGAAGCGATAGAAGAATATTCCATACTCTTTAAACAAAAAGAAGATTACTATAAGGTAGCCTTAAAACTTGCGGAAGCATATATGGGCACAGGAGAATCTTCCAGTGCAGAAAAAATACTTCTGCAAGTGTTGAACAGATCCAGAAATTCAAATGAGATCAAGCAGGCTCATAAGAAACTTGCACTTCTATACAATAAGTCAAAAGATCCTGATCTGAAAAACAAGGCCAAAGACGAAGCATATCGCTCCGCTCATATGGATCCGGAAGATTATGAAGGGCGGTTGGTTCTTTCTAAAATTCTTTTGGATTCCAATTCTGTTTTGGATCGAGAAAAAGCGATCGAAGAATTGACAGCGATTGTAAAATCAGAAGTAAAACCTAAAACTACATCCACAGCCTATAATTATCTGGGGGTTGCATTTTACAAGAACGGAGAATATAAAAAGGCGGTTCGTGCCTTCCAAAATGCAATAGACTTAGATCCGTCCAATACGGAAGCTTACGATAATAAGCGTGCCGCGACGGCCGCATTGGAGGATTCCTCCAAGAGGGACGGTCTTTTCTGAAAAGAATTCCATTCTTTTGTCTGGTTCTATTCTTCACTTTATATTTCGGCGGAAGTATTTTCGCCGAAGAACAAAAGGATCCATTTAAGGAGTCCGTTCTTTCCAAAGGAAGATCTCAATCCAGAGCTATCTCCGAGATCAAATCCAAAAACCGTTTGGATCTTGTAAAAGAACTTCCAAAAATTATTTCAGAACCAGACGCAAGAGAAGATAGTATCTTCGCTTCTTTAGCACTATTTTCTGAGTTAGAAGAATTGGACTCACTTGCTCCAAATTGGGCAAACGAGCTCGATACAGTTTTCAAAACTACCCGAAATACAGAGATCCAAACGAGGATCTTAGAACTCGCAGATCGTAAAAAAGAAAAAAGACTGATCTACGCAGTGATTGCAGGACTCACTCATACTGATTTTGAAGTTAGGCAATCTTCTTATCGATATGTGCAAGGGATCAAGGATGACCGTGCGATGCCTCATGTCTTGGATCTTGCTGTTTCCAATAATCCGGTCTATCGAGAGTATTTTTTGGAATCTGCTATATGGATTAAAGACGAAAGGGTGCAAAACCTCATTAATAAATTTGCTACTGACGATATTCCTGCTCTTCGTAGAAGGTTTTTTACAGTATTAAATAAAAATAATATACAAGATAATCGTGGTAATATTCCGCGCATGGCTGCTTCTGATCCGGATGAAGATGTTCGTCTACACGGTTTGGAGATCTTAAAAAATAGAAAAAGTCGCCAATATATTTCTCTTTTTTATAAAGGAATCACAGAGCCGAATCCGGATCTCAGAAAAATATGCACTGAAGCATTATTCTATTTAAATGATAAGCAAGGAGCTAAATCAGTTTCTGAACAATTGGTAAAGGAAACTGTTCCTGGATTAAAAGCAAGATTGATCGATCTACTTTTGGATCTTGGTGCTCATGGGGGCGGGCAAGGACTACTTACTGTCCTGGATTTGGATAAGGATCCTGGCCTTCGTTTTCGCGCTGCAGAAGTTATGGGAAAATTAGGATTTAATCCTGGAACTAGCGAACTTAAGCGTATTTTTGAAAAAGAAAAAGTGAACGACGTCAAACTTTCCCTCTTAAAAGCATTGGGAGAGTTGAAAGACAAAACTTCCGTACCGGCACTCATCTCTTTCGCTTCTAATAATAAAAAAGAATTTCTTCCTCTTCGTTTGCAAGCGATCGATACTGTTCGGATCATTGGCGATCCAGAATGTTTGCCCGCATTGTTCGATGCCTATGTGATAGAAAAAACTCCCGAAGTAAAATCCGAAATGGAAAAAGCGGTCCGAGAGATCATTTCTATTAAGGTCTCTAAGTAAAGAGTCATAGAGTGGAGTGAGACACAGGGAATTCTCACGCAGAGGCGGAGAGTCGCGGAGGATTTTAAGAATGCGGGTTATCCTTTTATTTTTTGTATTATTAGCGGCCTCCTGCAAAACCACTTTAGAACGTAAATATTTGCCAGAAGCTTCTTGGGATAAAAAAGAAGGAAGGGCGGAACGTTCGAATAGAGAAAGAGTCGCTTATGATGTACGGGCATGGGAAGTCAGAGGAGAGGTTTTAAAAGGTATATTAGAAGATCCTAATAATAATTCTACTATATCTACATCCAAAGAAAGTTTGTTGGATTCAGATTTGGGCTGGGATCCCAAAGGGAAACGAGTGTTTTTAGTAGATATTCGCCCTAATACGATATATCGCCCCGTGGACACTTTGGGAGAGATCGGGATCCGTTTAGGGGAATGTGAAGGTAAAGATAAGGTCGAATTTCCCTATACATATTATTTTTTCCCTGTAGAGAATGGAGGGGGAAGGGATGGCAAAAACCAGATCACAAAACACAAATTCGAAAATTCTAAACCTTCTTCTTCGCCAACAAAATTGAAGCATAAAAATTCTTATGAAGAAGAAATCAAAAAGGTCTTAGCAGCATTTCCGGAATCCTGTTTTCAAAAGGGCCCGAATTCGTTAGAGGTTCAAATCTTAGGTTATGAACTTTTTACATTTAGGTTCTTGTTCGAATACTAAGTTGTGTGTTGGAGCTCCTACATGGGGTTTGAAGGGCGCCCCCGCCCTGCATTGGGAGGGGGGAGTGGCCCGTGGGAGAGCTTTCACTCAACTATCATATTTCCCTAAAACTTACAACAAAATTTCCTTGCACTAAATCTTGTTGGAGCTCCTACATCTCGATCAAATATACTGCTTTAGATATTCTTTCCCTTTTAGATGGCTCGGATATAAGATAGGAAATTCCACTCCAGTGCGCTTTCTCTTTCTGCGATACGCTTTACTAGAATCGGTATAGACCTCGTATTCTGATTCTACTCTGAATAATAGTTTTTCCCAAAATAGGAAATGATTATCTATAAACTCTTGTCGCACATCTTTTGCTCTGGAAGTTAAAGGACATTTGGTTTGGAATTCTTGCATAAATACTAAACCAACCAAAACCCCTCTTGTATCTAAATAAGGTTCTAATGGAAAAGTTCTACAACTGATAGAGCGGTTCTCTCTTTCACAATGTGCCACTCCTTTACATTCACAAAATGTAATTTTCCTATGATCGTATACCGCAAATTCTTTTTTTTCTTCTCTGGTCATCGGAACATATGCTTTCCACAAGTCTGTTCTTTTGGATAACATTTCATATTCCGCTTTATATAATGCGGGTAGTGCATTATCTGCTTGGCAACAAACCGGGATCCCGCCGTTGGAAGGAGCACATAAACTTCCACAATTATATTCTGTGACTTCTTCTTGAAGAAGTGTATAATAATATTGTATTTCGTCCTCTGTTAAGGCCTTAGGGTCCGATGTCCGTGACTTCTTCATTCTGCTCTATTTCTCTTTTTTTCTCTCTTGCTGAGATCACTCTTTCCAGATAGAATATTCGGAACAGTGTATAGGCTGTCCCCATAAACGTACAGGAAAACAAGAGTCCCCATCTACGATAGAAAAGGTCGGCGCTTGTGGAGAGCCAGCCGTTTTTCTGGAATACTACAAAAACGAGAGAAGAAATTACCAATATTGAAAAGCAGGCTAATATAAAATATACAGTTGTCCGGAAGATCCAAAGTTTATCTTCTCGTTCGTATTTTAACATTAGGAATTGTTTGTATAGTCTCTCGTATTCCTTAGGTGTGGAAATTCTTTGAACTTCAAAATACTTTTCAAATTCTTCCGGGACTCCTTCCGGATCTGGAAGCACTAATTCGTAATCTAAGGAAGCATCATAACGTTTTCGTCTGAGTGGGTCCGAGAGATGATAGTATGCCTCTGCTCCTTCTCTCAATTCCGCCTCTTTCCAGGGTACCCAAGAATATTCTTTTAGATTCTGTACATATTGATGAAATGCTTCTTCCACGGCTCGAGGAGAGGCATCTCTGGAAAGGCCAAATAATACATAATAGTCAGTTTTACGACTGAGTCCTGTTCCGAATCGATTCATCTTATTCGTCTTTAGAAGAATTCTGATTATGATCCTATCTCAGCAGGAAAGGAAACTTTTTTTAAGGTTTCGAGCGGGTTGACAGGGCCTTTCCTTCTCCAAAACTGGACCTATGAGCGTGCTTGAAGTAGAAAAAAAGGCCGGTAAGGTTTATATAGAGACCTATGGTTGCCAGATGAACGAATACGATTCGGGTATCGTGTCCAGTTTGATGCAAGGCGCTCAGTTTGAGACGGTTTCCGATCCGGAACTGTCTGATGTTATTTTCTTAAATACTTGTGCAATCCGTGAAAATGCTCACGCAAAAATTTACGCAAGGCTTCAAGGTCTCGGATATTTGAAAAAAAGAAATCCTGACCTGGTAATTGGAGTTCTTGGATGTATGGCCCAGAACCTGGGAGACGATCTTTTTCATCAGGAATTGCCTTTGGATTTGGTTGTAGGTCCTGATAATTATAGAACTCTACCTGAACTTATCCAAACAATTCGTTCAGATAAACAACCTGTTTCTTTAACACGTCTTTCTAAGATTGAAACTTATGATGAGATAGAGCCTAGAGTTGTAAATGGTATTCAGGCGTTCGTCACAATCATGAGGGGTTGCAATAATTTCTGCACATTCTGCGTTGTCCCTTATACAAGAGGAAGAGAGAGAAGTAGAGATCCTCATTCGATTGTAAGAGAAACTCGCGATTTGGTTGCACAAGGTGTAAAACAACTCACTTTACTTGGACAGAATGTAAACTCTTATAAGTCAGAAGGTGTCGACTTCGCAGGGCTTGTTCGACTTCTATTAGAAGAAACTGATATAGAAAGAATTCGTTTTACTTCTCCGCATCCTAAAGATTTTCCTATGCATCTTTTGGAACTTATGGCGGAAAATCCCAGGTTCTGTCCTAATATTCATCTTCCATTACAGTCCGGAAATACCGATGTGCTCGAGAATATGAAAAGAACTTATTCCAAAGAGGAATTTTTGGAAGTAGTCGATCAGATCAAATCGATTGTTCCGAATGTTGGACTTACGACAGATATTATAGTAGGTTTCCCTGGAGAGACAGAAGAGCAGTTTGAAGATACCTTAGACATGGTCCGCAAAGTTGGCTTTGACATGGCATTCATGTTTAAGTATTCGGAGAGAGAAGGTACTATCGCTCAGAAAAGATATCCTGACGATGTACCTGAGGAAGTAAAAGGAGAACGCCTGACTAAGTTAGTCGATCTTCAAACTTCTATCTCCGCGGAACAGAATAAATCAAGAGTTGGTAAAATATTTCCAATTTTGGTAGAAGGGGCTTCTAAAAAATCTTCCAAGGAAGCGTGTGGTCGTACTCCTTGCGGAAGAATGACAGTTTTTAAATTACCGGAGAATGTTAATGTAGATTCTCTGATCGGGAAAACTGTTTCTGTTAAGATCAATTTTGCAACTAGTGCCACTCTCAAAGGAGAGGTAGTAGAGTGAAAAAAAACTCCCGTACTTCGGGAGGCGATTCCTCTCCTAAGAAAAAAAAGACCGAGGCTGTTCATCGGACTGATACTACAGGTTTCGGAACGGAAGCTGCAGGAAAAGTAGCAGACGGGAAAGATTTACGTTCAGTAAGGGTGCATAACGTTGCAGACCTTCCCCCTGGTTTTTTTGTCCATACTGATAGGGAAAAATTCTGGAGATGGCTTCCCATCTTGGATCGTTACATTCTTTCCGAAATCATTCCTTCTTTCTTAGTAGCACTTTTATTTTTTACAAGTATCTATATGGCCATCGCGCTTAAAAGTATGATTGGTCTTTTTGTAGGGAAGGGTGTGGATCCTTTCCGACTATTGGATTATTTTGGTTATCTACTCGGGAATATTCTTCCTACAACGGCACCTCTTGCTTGTTTGATGAGTGGTGTGATGGCGGCGGGAAGACTTTCTGGCGACTCTGAGATTACTGCGATACGTTCTGCAGGTATAGGATTTTCCCGGATTTACGTGGTATTTGTCGGGTTCGGTATATTCTTAGCTGCTATCGTTGCATACCTATGCTTCTATCTTTCTCCTATTAATACTCGAAAAATGACAGAGTTTAATAAATGGGTTTTGGCTTATAATCCCCTTCTTGCATTAACTCCTGGACAGTTTGCTGGTGACCAAGTTCAGAATGCTGGCTCTGAAAAGGCGATCGCGATGTATACGGAAGGAGTGAACGCGAAAACCGGAGAACTTTCTGGAGTTCAAATCCGAGAGTGGACAGTATTTATTCCGCAGAACCAAGATCCGTTCCTTCTATCCTTGGGTGCTGCGAGTCGTCCTGTTCAATTAGGAGAATCTTATATTACACAAATCATCTCCGCTAAAAAAGGAACGTTAGTGGAGAAGAAGGGGCCTGACGGTGAGTTTGAAAAATCTATCCGATTGAAGGATGCATGGATCTTAGAATGGGATAGAGCCAAGCAGCAATTTTCAGTCGGAGATCTTCGAAAAGGGGAGATGGATTATAATATTCCAAAAACCGAGGAGAAAAAAAGCCTGGTTATCAATGTGGATCCAGGTTCTTTCACTCTTTTGACTCTGATCGATATTAGAAATAATATCAAGGCTGGAAGATTAGAGAGGATTCCTGGACTTGAAATTTTGCAAGAGATGGGAATTCCTTCTGATGGATCAGAAAATCTGAAAGATAGAGTTCTGAGGCTTCAATTGGAACTCCCAAATATAATGAGTGACCCTAAAATTTCTGATGCTCAGAAATCTCAGAGTGTTACTATCGTCCTTCAGCTGACTACTTTACTGAAAGAGGCTAAAAAAAGAGTCTCTCAATTCGATGTGGAGATCCAGAGAAGATACGCAATCCCTGTCTCTTGTATTATTTTTTCCTTAGTATCCTTACCCTTGGGGCTCGTAGTAAAACGATCTGGAAAAGGGATGAGTTTCACGATGGCTGTGGTTTTGATCATTGTGTATTGGGCACTTTTTACATTCGGATCGAATATTTCCGAAAATTCTAAGTTTCCGGTTTGGCTTGGACCTTGGAGTGGAAACATAGCGATCGCGATCATTGGTTCAGTCGTTATGTTAAAACGAACCGATATGCGTTTTCCGCCCGCTGTAGTAAATTTCTTTCAGATCTTAGCTAAGTTCTTTTCCCCCGTTGCCCGCGTTTTTGCCCGGATAGAAGGACCTCTTTCTTCCCTAAAAACAAAATTGACAGAGGGACTCAAAAAATTATCCTTATGGAGAAATCGAGAAAATCGATACTGATTTCCGTTTTTTAGAAGGACGGGATCGGCTTTCGACGTCTTATTTATGGCGTTGAGTAAGGGGGAGAGTCGGCTTTGAAAACCGCGAATATTTGGCACATAACTTCCGGAGCTGAATTCCCCGTACATATATGGAAACATCCGAGAATTAATATCGAATTACGTAAGGTCCAGTTAAAGGACTACAGATCGATAGAATTGGATGCTCAGGATATCAATGTATTCTATGTGAATACTAACTTGAAAGAATGGTCAGAAATTAAGGAAGACTTCCTAAAACGTTTTGAACTTCATCCGTTCGTTGCACTTACCATTATTGCTTCTCCCGAAGCCGAAGAAATTTATAATAAACTTTCTCCTAAAGGTAAAACTGAAGTTTTAGAAAATCCAGTTCAGCCAAGGTCTTTAAGGATTATTTTAGATAGAGTGATCCAGACTGAGTTTTTCAAGATGGTGGCAAACGAGATCGGGAATAGTTGTCTTGCTAACGTGGGATTTTTTGAGGGAGTTTTCGAACTCGCAAATAAAGAATATAAAGATACTCACAAAGCAAATGCTGCACTTCATGCAATCCTTGAATTTGAAGCAAAGATCAAGAAGAACAACGAAGATATTAACAAAGCAATTGAGAGAGTGAACGAGCTCAAGAACCAAGAGCTATTGACTCTTCATGAAAGATTGAAAGTTTCTGAGATTATAGATAATCTCAAGACAATGGAATTAAAACACGCGCTTGAATTGAAAAAAGCTACAGAAAGAGCTTTGGAGTATTCTAGTATAGAAGAGATTGAAATGAAGAATATCCTAGAGGCGCATACGAAACTGTTTGAATACACTGAACAAGAGATCAAAGATCTAGTTGAGGAAAACAAACGTCTTAGAAAAGAACTAGGACTTCCTGAGAATAATTAGAACTGAGTGTTGGAACTCCTACGTGAGGTTTTAAAGGGCGCCCCCGCCCTGTTTAGGGAGGGGGGAGTGGCCCGTGGGAGAGCTCATTTCCCAATATCATATTTCCCTAAAACTTGCAACAGAATTTTCGACTGCAAAATCCTTGTTGGAATTCCAACAAGCAAACGTTGAATTCACTTGTAGGAGTTCCTGCTTACTCTTCACCTTTACTCTCTTGCAAATAATTCTAAAACTTTTTTGAATTCGTAGGAGTTCCTACCATATGCTTTTTCAGCGTATAAGATCCCATGTTTCTTTCTTCTATCCTTATAAAAGTCCATACCTTCTGGATGACCAGATTTTTTAGCTGAAAGGTAGAGTCTCTCGTAACAATGAGATAGAATTCGATGAGGTTCCGCTTCGTCGTTAAATTTTGGATCTAATGAGATATACTTCTCCAAGAACTCTGCTGATTGGTTGAAGTTTTTAAGAGCGTATTGATGCTTTATAAATTCTCTAAAAACTCCGGCTTGTAATTCGAGAAAAGATTCAGATTTTCTAATGTTTGGGTTTGCTATCTTATCTAGATTTTTCATAGCAAGTGAAAGATTTTTAACCGAATCAAGTCTTGCTTTGGTCAATTCTCTATTCCAGACCCTTTCTGCATTTTCTAATCGAGTCTTTCTTTGCCATGGAAATCTTTCAGAATCAAGAATCTTGCCTTCTTCTTTTTCTCTCTTGGCTTTAATATTATCCGAAACTTTTCTGAAACCATCCAATGCAGCAGAGAAATACTCTTCGGTCTTTTCTAAAGCTTGTTTTGAATTTCCTTCTGAAAAATCTCCCAAGAAATCGATGTCCTTAAATTCGTTCGGATCGTCGCTCCAAGGACCATCTTTTGCAGATTCAGGGATCAATATCTCCAGCTTCTTGGGGCGATCGTGGGGATCTTCTTGGGGAAACAGATAAGAAGAAGAGGGGATCAATATCAATAGAATCAAAGTTCTTAAGCATGGAAGCTTAACGAGTTTCATTAGCACTAGAATCGGGAAACTACTTCGAGAGATAAACCATAAAAATGGTTTCATTCGGAAAGCCTCCGGATGAATTTGATTTAGGAACAGAATATGCAAAGTCCGGAAGTGCCGAAAACGAAACGTATCGTGCTTATCGCACATGATAATAAAAAAGAAGATTTAGTGGAATGGGTGCAGCTCCATAAGGATATATTATCCAAACATCACCTTTATGCTACTGGTACTACAGGAAAAATAGTCCATGAGAAAACGGACCTGCCAGTTCATAGATTCCTATCCGGACCACTCGGAGGAGACCAGCAGATTGGGGCGAAAATCGTAGATGGAGAGATCGACGTAGTTATCTTCTTTTGGGACCCGCTGACTGCTCAGCCTCATGATCCGGATGTTAAAGCTCTTCTGAGAATTGCAGTACTTTATAATATTCCAATTGCGAATAATAGAAGGTCAGCTGATTATTTAATCTCTTCTGACCTTCTTGCAAGTTCTTATAAAAAGACCACCATTGATTATAATACGGGACTTCCGATTTACTAAGTTATTCGCCTTCTTCTGTAAACGCTGCCCTATATGCTTCTGGAGGGCAGGTCAAATAGCTGCAGGAATAGGAATCGGAAGAAGCCTGGGTCCAAGTCCCCAATTTCACTAATTCATCGCAGGATATTTTATAAGAATTCGATTTGCCCTTACCGGATGGAATTCCTGCGCAGGAGAAAACGGGGATCTGCTTATAGCAGGAACAATTTCCTTCGAAAGCCCTAGTATCCGAACAATAAACGCAATCGGACTTTTGATTCCCATTTAATGCCGCAGAGATCAAGGACTGATTTTGATAATCTTCCTTCTCCTTTTTTGTTTGCGGATCATAGGTACAGGAAGAATATAATAATATTATGATAATATAAAGTGTAAAGTATCTAAAATTCATAAAATTCCTCATTCAGTGATTAAGGTAAACGGGATAGTAGTTTTAAAAGTGATATTAGTCCCTGGATTTAAGGCGTATTCTTTATAACGACTTAGGTGATTAACATATTCCTTGTCGAAAATATTCAAAACAGCAACGTCGAAAGTTGCAGATTCAGTTCCATTCGTTAGTCCGGGAATTTCTCCACCAAAACCAAGATCATATAAATTATAACCTTGGGTCGGCGTTTCCAATTTATCCACTTTATACTGGGACTGAACAAAAGTGCCGTTTAGGGAAAAATAGGGTTTTGAAATTCCGAAAAGTTTATCCGTAGTGAGTCTAAGTCCGAAACGTGCACGATTCGGAGTCATTCTCGGAAGATATTTATTTCGAATATCAGAATATACTGAATTAGGATCTGTCCCGCCTGGATTCAGAGCGATTTCCGGAGGAATATTTTTTTGGATGGTCGCTCTGAGGATATCGATACCACCAGTGAGCACTAACCAGGAAGTGGCCTGAGCTTGAAAACTGAATTCTCCACCTTCTAACTTTGCAGCATCTTGTCTGTATCTGTAAACAGGAAGGCCTGAATCGGAATCAAGCGCGCCAGCACTTACGGAATAAATATAATTATCTATCTTATTTCTGAAAACGCTAAGCTCTGCTTGGAACTTATCATTAGCAAAACGTACAGAAGCATCATAGTTCAGAGAAGTTTCAGGTCTTAAGCTATCTTTACCGATCTCGAATCTGCCGCTTCCTTCATGAACTCCGTTGGCGAATAATTCGAATGGAGTCGGAGCCCTAAAGCCTCTGCCTGCATTCAGAGCCAAAGAGAAATCTTTTGCGAATCTCCAAACAGTTCCGAGAGTTCCAGTACTAGCAGAATAATTTCTGGTTTGTTCCAGATTTCCTAGGTCAGCGTTGGCTCGTATATCCATACTTCTTTTATCAGTTCGAGCTCCCGCAGAAAAACTGAAGTCTCCTAGTTTCCATTCTTCAAATAAGAAAAATCCAATATTGCTCAGACCGTAACCTGGAATTAAAGGTTCAGTTCCGATCGTATTACTTCTTTGCTGCATACCGGAAATGCCAGCTGTGCCTTTTAGACCTTTCCATTCTTTATGGTGTATTTTTGCATCGGCTGTCGTGGTATCTAAGGAGAGATTTAGACCTTGCTTATAATCATATTTAGTCACTTGATAAGCAGAAGCTGCCTTGGTAAAAGAATCGATAGAAGGATCCAATAGAGTGTCCTTGATAGGCATATATCTATTTTTATCTTCAATTTCTCTACGATTGTTTCTTTGATAGGCTGCATCCAATTCAACATTCACGAAAGGGAGAATGAAGAATGCGTGCACATGAGTTTTCTGATGAAGAACTGTTTGGTAGGCGCTTGCTCCGGGAGATTCATTTGGATTATCATATAAGTCTTGTTCTTGGTATCTTTGGAAGGAATCCACGTAGAAGTTTCCCCAAGAACCATCCGTCCCTAAAGAAGCATTTACGTTTCTTTCATGAAAGCCGGTATTAGGTAGAGTTCCTTTTGGAGTACTGATCCTGCCAGCCTTACGAGTATCAGTTTGCACTCTATAACCAAAGTTGGTATCCTTATGATAACCGAAGAGAGAGATAGCTCCTGCGTCTTGTTTATTATTAGTGAAACTATTCGTGGAAATCGTCCCTCCTAAAAGGGGAGCACCATCCTTTGCAGTAGGTGCTTTGGAGCGAATTACATTTATCACACCTCCTAGAGCATCGGAACCGTAAAGAACCGATCCAGGACCTCTGACAATTTCCATTTTATCCACGTTAAATGCATCTAAGTCCACAGTATGATCGTCGCCGAATTGTTGTTCTTCTTGCCTTACTCCATCGGTCATCACCAAAACTCTTTGGCCTGTTAAACCTCGGATCACAGGTTTAGAAGTTCCCGCACCGGTAGTTAATGTCGCAGTTCCCGGAGTGTTTTCTAAGGCGGACATAACGTTCTGTCCCCTCATTCTTTGTAATTGTCTCCCTTCTAAAACCGTTGTTGGTTGTGGAGTTGATAAAAAATCAGAAGCTAAGGTCTTGGCAGTAACATTGATTGCTATACCTTCTAAGAGAGATGGTTTTAAAACGATATCTAAAATTTTGTCCAAGTCTTTCACTTCGAATCTTTCCGTTTTCAATTCATAGTTTGGAGCAGAGACTACTAACGTGTAGTTCCCAGGAGAAACGTGTTGGAATTCGAAACCACCATCCTTGCCTGATCTGGACACGAACTTGTTTTCCGTAAGGAAAAGTTTGGCACCCGAAACGGGACGTCCTTCTGAATCTTTAAGGATTCCTCGGACATTTACATCCAGGGAAAAAACTTCTGAAAAAGGCAAAAATAAGCCAATAAAAACAGGTAATAAATTAAGTTTATATAAAATACTTTTCATTCTTCCTAAACTCCAGACCGCTCAGGGGTCGGGTTCTTCATATACAAAATAGAATTCAAAACGGATCGCAAATGTCATCCGCTGAAAATAGTAGATGTAGATAGATTAGGAGAAAGAGGGAGGGGCTCTTCCTCTTGCAATTCCTGAAAGAAAAATTTGAATGAAGGTGAGATGTAAAATTATAAATTCATTATATTCCAGAACGGGTTGTTCCGACCTTAGGCCTTGAGCGAAGTCCGCTCCGGAATTTATTTGAGTATGAATACAAACGAGGCAGGAATCCGAGGAAATTTTCGGAGAGTGTTTTGAAAATATTCCCTTTTCGGATATATCCAAATGTGAGTGGGCACTGGTAAGCAAAAGTCCGCCGCAAAATGCGAACAACGCAAAGAGGGACCTAAGCCCATTTTTGTGTCTTCCTGCCCAGGATCTCATTTTTTCAATAATGATAAATCGTTATTAATAAGCAAGTTCTTTTTTTGGCCGCCTCCTTGCAAAGCAAGGATTAGGCTACTACGGGCTCGGGCATTTGCCCTCGTCCCTGCGGGACTAAAGCCCTTCGTATCCTTGGCGGATTCTGAAAAGGGATTTGTTTTTGGTACAGGGCAATAATTGAAGGAAAAGGAAGTCCCCACCCTCATTGGGTGGGGGCCGGTGCGGTGGTACCCGATACCCATCGGAAAAATTTCCTTACCACAGATGAGCGCATAACACAACAAATATATATAGAAGATTTTGTAGGAGGTCCAACAGATTTATATAATATAATAGAGTTGAAGAAAATCAAGTTTTCTGATATAGCGGATTTAGCTTTCCCACAAACCCACCCCCCACCCGAACTCAGGGTGGGGGCCCTTTTACTCTCCCACTGAACTCGGTCCTGTATTGGCATCCTATTTGTTTTGCAGTAATTCTATGCCGAGTATGAAATTCATTCTTCATGATTTTCTCAAGTAGGAATTCAAACAAACTGTGATTCACATACCAAGGAGGAATACAAGTGATCCTATCTTCCAAGATCGAAGTATTTTTCTCGGTCTGGATAAAAATATGTTCATGCTGAAATTTCGCGAAAGGTCCGGATTCCTGGATATCAACGAAACGTTTTTGTGGATCTAGCTCAGTATGTAAAGCTATCCATTGAAAAGAAATTCCTGGAAAAATTTTCACTCTTACAACAGCTTTTGAGCCTGGTTCCAAAGATGAGGGAAAGGAAATGACTTCAGCTCTTTTAGAGGAGCCTACGAGAGAGGCAAATCCATCTGGACCAGCATGAAATCCAAATAACTCGGAAACCTTACAATCGAATTCAGAACGACAGATGAATATCACAAGACTTCCTAAAATATTAATAAATCAGATTGTAATCAATTGGTAGATGGGCTTTCCGTCTTTTTCCAATAGGCTTTATTTCCGACTGCGATATTTCTTAAAACAGCGTCTTGATTTTTCGGGACAACTTTGGCCGTATAAAGATCAGCTTCGGTTACTGTTCCTTCGCCTAATTGGGTTGCTGAGTTAAAGAAGTAAACAGTAGTTCCTTTTTTGAGTCCGTCGATAGTACCTGCGTTTACAATCAGCGAGTCTTCTTTTACTCTATGCACTTTCCCGCTTGCAGGGATTAATGCTAAGATCTTATCTCTTGCTCGTAAGGTAGCTTCTGCGAGAGCATCTCTACCTTTTGCGTAGATCCTAAACTTCCCTAAAATTTTCTCTTCTTTATGATCCCTGAGGCTCCATTCCAAGCGTAAGTTATTGTCTTGAAAGGAAATTTTTCCACTAACAACGAAACGAATGTTTTCTCCTCTCGAATTCTTGATAGAAGAATAGTTTCTTTCCGTTTTGTGAATGGCTCCTGAATAGGGTTCCGACTCTAAACTTTCGGATTTTCTAATATTATCTAGATCGATACTGCGAATTCTTGGATCAGAATTCAAGAAATGGCGAAGAACTTTTCCGGCTAACGCGGGAAGATCTGTATGTTTTGCTAAGAAATCTTCTCCATCTGGATCGAACACAAGGACTTCAGGTGGAGTCCTGCCGTAATCTTCCTGGATACCGAACTCTCCAATTTTTACTAATCCCTCTCGATAGCTTAAGGAGGTCTTAAAGCCTTCTAAGTTATTCTCTACGGAATAACCGTATTTCTTATTATCAGGGAATTTATCTCTTAAAAGTAGAAGTAAGTTAAAGTAGCTTGGGAAAAAACCTCTTCTTTTATATTCTTCTAATGTAAGGACTAAGATTTCTGGGCGGTTGGGGAGAAGTTCTTTGGCTCGGATTAAATGGTACCAGGCTAAATCATATAAGAATGCATTTTTATTCGCTCTATATCTTTGGAGCCTATATTCTCCCAAGGTTCTTCTGAGTGAATTACCTTCTGGTAGGTTCTCCAACGCGTATAATTCTGAGCGATTTCTTGCGATCGGATCAAGATCATCCAAGGAGATTAATTTTTCTAAATCAGTTCGGGCCTCTTTGGAAGCAGGATCTTTTTTCAATCTTGAATAGGAGCGTAGGTATAAATATTCCGTTGAATTTGGGAACAGGCCTAATAAACGATTTAGATATTCTTCTGCTTCTTGGTATCTTCCGAAGTAGATCCGAGTCTTTGCTAAAAGTTTAAGTGCTTCTTCTTCGTTAGGATGTAAAGATACGGATCTTTCGAATTTCTCAGCAGCTTCCGCAATTTTAGAATCGCGTTTACTTCCTGTGGATTTTTCTGCCCAGATTAATAAAAATTTTCCCGACTCTAAGAATATCCCTGGATCATCGGAGCTTTCTGCTTCCAATTGATTTCTAAGCGACGCAGCTTTTGTGAAATTGCCGTCGAAAGCTTCTACCTTTGCCTCCAAGGTTTTTACTTCTTTGTTTTTAGGAATTCTGGAGTAGGCGGAATGGAATTCGAAACTTGCTTTCTGGGTTTTCCCGGAAGCTAGTTGTACTTCTATATAGATTGGAAATAAATCAGAATCGTATCTGTCTTCTTCTAAGAAAGGTTTTAAGATTAAAAATGCTTCTTCATAGCGGCCTAATTTTGCGAGTGTAATTGCTTTCTCGCGGACCGCTTTTTTATTTTTCGGTTCTAACTCGAGAACCTTATCCAACGATTGTAATGCTTCTTTTTCTTTATGAAGTTTTAATGCGGCATCTGCAAGTCCTAATCTGGAACGCACGGAAAGTGGATTTAAGTTTACTGCTTCTCTAAAGGAATCATAAGCAGCAGGATAATTTCTGGAAGCTAACGCGCCTTCTCCTTCTTTGATCCAATCTATAGTTTGTTTGGAGAAAATTGATAAGGAAAAACATAAAACAAAAAGAATCGCAAACTTCCTAAAAAGAAATTTCAAGTTTAGATGTTTATTTGAGATTTTGGATCCGAATATCATGGTGTAAAAAACCCGGTCTCCGCTTTTCCATTAGAGTTTCTGAAAATAGCTTCTACTACAACGGGGACATAGACATCCATTTCGTCTGGATTTATTCTGCTTTTGAAAGAAAGAAGATACCTTCTGTCTTTTTTAGAATCTATCCAGCTTCTTAGATTCTTCTCAGTTCCACCGGAAGGAATTGTTAGAAATTTTCCTCCCGTTTTTTCCGCGATCTCTTTATATACAGAAACTGATTCTCCATTTTCTCCTAAACATAGGAAGTAGATTGGGATATCATGAGCAACGGCGAAACGAATGATCTTTGTAGGAGAAAATTGTGTGAAAGCTGCTTTAGAATCTTTTCCGGAAACGATTGCAACGATTGCTCTTGGACCTAAACTATCTAATAGATCCGTGATCCCTCTTTGGAGAGATTTTCCAATCTGAGATTCTTCTTCCGGAACAAAAGAGCGTAACGCTTTCAGAATATCATACATACTTTTTCCGAAAGGGTAGGCGATTTGAGTGTCTCTTCCCGAACGGAGAAGTTGGATTTTATCGTCTACTCTGATCTCTGACAAAAACGGACGGATTGCTTTCTCGATTGTAGCATAAGATTCAGATACGATTTGAGAGTTTTCTGCAATGATAGAAACGCTCACTCGATTATTATACTTTTTCATATCTGTCAAACCGATCAACGGAGAAAGATTATCCATCTCATAGATACGGAAAGAATCCCGAGGGATTGCCTTTACCGGAACTCCATGTCTGTCTTTTGCATGAAGAACTAAGGAGATATCAGGATAATCAGAACTGATAGTTCTTTCTACAATCAGATCTAAGTTGGAAGAGAGTTGTCCTTTCGGAGAAAAAGATTCGATTCGATGTCTATTAAAATCAGCAACAAACATCGATCCAGTATAATCAAAAGTAACTGAAAATGCTTGGTCAAAATTTCGAACTGTATTTTTTGAATCCTTAAAGTTATCAAAGCCTGACCAATTTTTAGAAACGGAATCATAAATAAAAAGCCCTGCGGTTTCGTCTGCGACGACTAACTTATTATCTTTGATAGAAAGATTTCGTGGCCTTTTGAAAGAAGGGTTATTGATCTCTTTTAAAAAATTTCCTTCATGATCGAATACGACAATTCTTTTGTTTCCTCGATCAGCTACGAAAATTTCCCCACGATTGTTGACCTTGATACCTGCAGGTTGTTTTAATATGCCAACACCAATTTCTTGAAGAGCTTCTCCGGTTCTGGAAAGTTTTTGGATTCGATTATTGCCCATATCGGAAACATACAAAAATCCTTCTTTTGTGAAATAAAGTCCCGCTGGTCCGTGAAAACTTCCAGGGTCTTTTCCGGTAGAACCAAAACGGTTTAGGTAAGTACCTCTAGTATCGAATTCGTAAATTTTATCTCCGGCATAATCTGCAATGAAGATTGATTTACCGCGGATACTTATCCCGACTGGTCCTTCTAAATTTCTTCCGAAAGAACCTTTGAAATTTTCGACTGGAAAACCGTTCGCATCAAATTTCACTACGTTAGCTGTATCGAAACTTACAACGTAAAGATATCCTTCTTCGTCTACTGCTAAGTCTGCAGGGTTTCTGAAACGGAATCTTCTTAGGTCATCTCCGAAAATTGATTTATAATATTCTAAATTATCCTTTCTATTTCCGCCGCCCAATCTATATCTAAGGGCGTCTAAACGATTCTTGCTGATCAAATTGAGTTTATTAGAAGATTCTAATTGTTCCAATTCGGAAAGACTTTCCTGCCAGTCGCCACTCAAATAATATGCTTCCGAAAGAAAGAATTTAGGATGAACGAAATCTGGTTTGATGGAAAGAGACCGGACGAAATTTTCTCTCGCCGCTGCGAATTCTCCCTTATTATAATAAGCAAGGCCTCGCTTGAAGAATGTTTTGGCTTCTTTTTCTTTTAGTCCGAAATTGGGTAGGGGCTCGGACCATCCGGATTGGGTAAGAATTCCTAAGAGTAGGACTAAAACAAAAAGTCTTGTTTGCGTACGTCTCCCCATTCTAATCCTCTCTGTCGATAGAACCGCTTAAGAGACATAATTTCAACCTATTTTTCAGGCCTTCTATAATGGTTTTGTCGTTCTTACAAGCAATTAATGACCAAGATTTTGTAGGAGCTCCTACAAGCTTGAAGGTGATAAATCGGATTGTAAAAATCAGCGTTTTATGAAAATGTCCATTTTTCTCCACCGCTACGCTCCGGCCCCCACCCACAAAGGGTGGGGCTTGTCTTGCACTCATGGTTGGAGCTCCTACATTTGGGCGGCCCCCGCTTTGCGGGTCGCGCTGCTTCGATTTTGCGTTCCGCTCATCCGTGACGCTTTCGCGTCCCGGACTAAAGATCTACGCATCGCTGCCGCGACAGAAGAATCAAATCTTTGCGTCTTCGCGGCTCTGAGTGAAATTTAGCTGGGGCAATGCGGAAGGGCGGAAGTCCGGGTAAAGCCCGGATGAGCGCGAATGCGCGAACCCGAAGTAGCCCGGTCCTCTTTAAGCGAGGAGACGCCATAGCCGCCCCGAAAATTATCCGAGTCTTCTTTTAACTGAGAATCTTTCTTTTAGATTGGAAGAAGAGTTGTTGCTAGCGGGAGTGAGCCAGACGTTTTTCCAATTGGAATGCCATTCGGACCATTCGTTTCGGACAGATTGGTTTTGTTGGAGTTCCTCTTCGACCTCTCTCATCAGTCGGTCCAATAGGATCACGTAGTTTCTGAATCGCAGGGCCAGGTCGGTGTTTGAGGAAAGTTCCTGCATGATTTTCATATCGGCTGGCGGAAGCTTGAAGAGGCATTTTTTCTAGGAATTTTCGGCCTGAAATAAAAAAGAAATTCGGTGGTTAACCCGCAAGGACAGCTACATGGGCTTCTACACTTTCGGCTAAAGCGTCTAGGTCATAGCCTCCTTCTAAGAAGGATATTGTTTTGGCGCCGATCTGTTTTGTTGCGGATAATATGAGTCGTGTGAATTCCGCGAATGCGTGTGTGCTTAGGTTCATACCTGCTAACGGATCTCGTCTGTGTCCATCAAATCCAGCGGAAATTAATACATACTCAGGTTGGAATTCCAATATGGAAGGAACTACTGTTTCTTGGAAATAATGTAAGTATTCTTTATCCCCTGAACCCATTGGTAATGGGATGTTTAATGTAAAGTTTTCTCCTTTGCCTTCTCCTTTTTCATGGACTGAACCTGTTCCGGGATAATATGGATATTGGTGAAGTGAAGTGAAGAATACTTTGTCTGAGTCGTAAAATATTTCTTGGGTTCCGTTTCCATGGTGAACATCCCAATCCAGTATATAAACTCTTTCTGTTCCTTGGGTAAGTAGATAGCCTGCAGTGATTGCAATATTATTCAGCAAACAGAAACCCATGGATCTTCCTGTTTCTGCATGATGTCCTGGTGGTCTTACAAGTGCGATCCCTGATTCTATTTCATTGGATCTTATTTTATTTACGAGATCTACTCCGCTTCCTGCCGCTAAAAGTGCGGCATCAAAACTGGATTCTGAATAGGGTGTGTCTCCGTCGAAACTTCCTCTTTTGCCTTGAATGACTGAAAATCTTTCTCTATGTCTATGATTATGTACGGATTCGATCAATTCTAATGGTAGTCTGTTAGGTTTGATCCAATGTAAGTCCTTAAAGTAGGAGGTCTTATGTAGTCGATTGAGTATGGATTCCAATCTTTGGGGTGATTCGGGGTGGAATGTTCCGGTATCATGCAATAAAAACGTATCGTCATAGGCGTAGCCGAGTTTCATTTTCTTCTCCCGTTTTTTGTTGGAAGTCCTACAAAGAGGACAAGTAACTAGGTCTCCGGTTCGATATTATATAGTAGTTCCGGAGTAAATTTGTGCGCAAACCGTTTTCACTTTTTCCTATCTTAGTTCTTACCGCTTTTCCGGTCTGTGCAGAGTTCACTTTACCTTATCCAGAAAATTCGTCTAAGAAGGAAATTCCCGTTTTAGAATCTTCTCCAAATAGTAAAACCAAACTCCAATCAGCTTCTAAAGAGAAGGAGAAGAAGGAGATACGACTTTCTTCTAGAAACGTTTCAGAGGAAAGCGAAAAGGAAGCTCCTAAAGAGAAACTTAAAAAGTTTTTTACAAGACCTGCCAACAAGGGCAGCTATGGAGATCGCCCTAAATTCTATCGTGGCCTTTATGTGAATAATTCTTTGATCTCTGATAAGTCCCGAAAGAACGAATGGGAGTCTTTATTAAAAGATGCTTCAGGCTATGGGGTGAATGTTTTAGTGATCGATCTTCAGCCAAAAACTCCTTCTCCGGAAGAGATCTCTCGTATTAAGGAGTTAGGCTTTTATCCGGTGGGAAGGCTCGTTAATTTCGACGGTGGTCTCAAGACTAAGTATCCAAGTCCTGAAAGATTAAATTCTATTTTGGGTTATGTTAGAAAAGCATGTCTTTCCGGATTTCCGGAAGTTCAGCTGGATTATATTCGCTACGCGGATGTTACTGATATAGATCTTTCTTTGAAAGAAAAATATAGTAATATCAGCGAGATTGTAACTCGTATTCGCGGAGAAGCAAACCAATGTGAAAAGCTTCCATACTTAGGTGCGGATATCTTCGGTAGAATTCCTTTTAATAGAGACGATCAGATCGGGCAGAAGGTTGAAAACTTTGCCCAACTTGTAGATGTGATCTATCCCATGTTATATCCTTCGCATTTTTATGGCCAACCAGGTCGTATAGCAAATCCGTACCAAACTGTTTATGATGGATTGAAGAACACTAGAAAAAGATCCTTATCTACTACGAAAGTTGTTGGTTGGATCCAGGGTTTTGGAATGAGTCTTGGTCCTTCCGGCAAATCTTTAAAAGATTATATTAAGGCCCAGATAGAAGCAAGCGTCGACAGCGATAGTGATGGCTTTGTTGTCTGGAATATTGTAGGAAAATACGGAGATACTTTTAGAGCGATCGAGGAAAGTATCCAAAGCGGTAAGTTGAAGTTAGAGGATTGATGTAGGAGCTCCTACATTGCGGACTAAGCGAAGCGCCAAGTTCAGCGACTTCTTCCCTAAAGCCCTAGATCTTTCTCTAATATCAAAAGATCTTTATCCCCCGGAACATTCTTAGGTCTATGAAGTTTATAGGCTTGAATGGATTCTACTGCTTTTGTTCTTAAGAAGTTTGCTTCTTCACTGATCGTAGTGGACTTTGCTCCACCTGAAAGTTCCATATATCTCTTACCGTATAGAAGTGAAGTCAATCTATGAAGTCTATAATCAGTGATATTATCCAGGCCCGCTTCTTTCAAAAGTTTCCCGGCAATCTCCCAAGATTTTTCTTGGCGATTTCTAAGTTTTGGCTCTTCTTCTGGAGAGATAGTTCCCTTAGGTCTTTTGCTGGAAGAGTAAGAAACATATAGTTTATAATAGGTCTCCGCACTTCTGATCAAAAGTTCATAATCTGTTTTGGAAAGTCTGAAACCTTCTCTAGCAACTTCTTGTGCTCTTTCCAATTCTTCCGGAACAAAACTGTTTTTCGAAAAGCTTGGGGCTTGGTCCGATTTACAATTTAAGAAAGAAACATATTCTCTGGAAAATCTAATAAAGTCTTGGTCTGAATCAAACCTGGATCTTTTTTTCCAAGCGGAAGAAAATTCTGCTCCAGCGCTCATTGGCAGAATGCCTGAACATACTGGTTCTTTGGAGTCAACTCCTGCCTCGTTCAAATACAACATTCCTAATCTGTAATGTGGTACAGGAGACATCGGATCTAAACGAATTGCTTTGCGAAAAGACTGGATCGCTTCTGGGATTTCATCTCTTGTGAAATGATAATCTCCGGTTTTACGTTCTACTAATGCAGGTCCGCTTAATTCCGAAGAGACCGGATAGGCAACGGTAAGAACCTTCTCCTTTGCCATCCCCAAATATCCGACACCTCTTAATTGTTTTCCTGTAAATGCAGTTTGGAAGATGGATTTAACTTCGATTTGTCCTACGATACTTCCGTCTTTGAATGTCTCATGATCGAAATCTTTTTCGATCAAATAGAGAATTTGCCCCGGGCGAATTCCCGGATCGTAATGCACTTTTACAGTGACTATATCTGGTCTTGTATCGTATCCTAATTCGAAACTTTTGTATTTCCCTTCATATTCGATTGGTTTTACCTTATCGAACATAATGGTCTCCCCGACTAAGACCATTTTTTCTTTTCTGGGCATTCCATCTTTTCCCGTGTTTTTAGGCATTCCTATATCTCGGAACGCATACACGAATTCTTTGGAGAAGATAGAAGAGGAAAAAGCGCAGAGTAATAGAATGATTACTGGTCGGGTTAGGGCCATGGTTTTATTTTCGGCCGGATTGGAGCCGACCAATATAAGAATTTAAACTATTTCGACGGAGATTGAATCTTTAATTTGAGATACAATCTATAAATTTAAGGTTTGGGGCAACTCCCTCACATACGTTCGGGCCGCGCTGCTACGGGCTACGCGTTCGCTTCGGTCCTTCGGACTAAACCCTGCGCATCGCTGTCGCAGGGACCCGAGTGATGCTGATTAAACTTTCCTAATGTAGGAGTTCCTACTTTGGCTGTAAATCGCCCCCACCCAATCCCGCGACCCATAGGAAGTGGGATTCCCGAAAGGGTAGCTGAGCAAAGCGAAGCTAAAGTTTAAATCAAACAAGCTGCAACATGTCGGACAGAAACGATTCGGGAGGGGGGAGTGGTTCGTGGGAGAGCGTTTACACGCCTATCATAAAATCCTTATTTCGTCAACGAAATCCTCTGCATCAAATTCATGTAGGAACTCCAACATCTCAACCCCTCCATGTCTTTGTGCTTCTGCATAAGAATTAAGTTTAGGCTAATATCTGACTAAAGTCCTGGATCACCTGATACTTATGTTCAGCTTGAGGATGGTTCCCCGGACGAGAAACTATAATAGGTCTGACTCCCGCCTGGGTTGCTGCATCTGCTTCTTCCTTTATGTCTGTGAAGAATACGATAGAGCTTGGTGACAGAGAAAGTTTTTCGGCTATTTTTATATAACTTGAAGCTTCCTTTTTCCCTCCCACTGCAGTATCGAAATAATTTTCGAAATATACAGTAAGATCTCCTGCTTCACAATATTTATAGATTAAGACCTGGGCTTCTACACTTCCAGAAGAATAAACTGCCGCACGTTTTCCTGATTTTTTGATCCTTTCTAAAAAGGGAGGGACGTCTGAGAAGATTGTACTCTTTAATTCCCCAGATTCATATCCTTTCTTCCAGATTCTTCCTTGGATCTCTTTCAAAATCCCTAATTTACGATCTTTAGATACTAGGTATTTGCAAAATTTGGAAAGTGATTCTGGAGATTCGGAAACTTCTTCCGTATATTCCTTCTCATTTTTAGAAGCAATAATGAGTTCCTCGGCGAAGCCTGTTTCCGCCGAGGTTTCAGAGAAGAATGATTGGAAGTTTTGGACCGAGTAGGGGAATAAAACCTTATGCACGAATTCAATCGGCGTAGTTGTTCCCTCTATATCGAATAAATATAACTCGGTGTTTTCTTTTTCCAATTAAGCAGTCCTTTTGATCCTTCCAGCTTCTGCTGCCAATTCTTCATGCATTTTTTGTTCGTCGTGTTTGAAATTTTTCAGGATATAGAGCCATGCGAGTCCGCAAGGTATCCAGAAAAGTATCGCGATCGTAAATGCTTGTGTTCTATCCGGCAATACTGTAAGGATTAATGCTGCCATTGCAGGTCCAAGCCCATTTCCTAAATTGTCCGTAAGATTATAAAGAGCAAACATGGACGATCTACTTTTAGGAGGATTCACATTCATGATCAGCGCTCTTACGTTCGGTCCGGTCACAGAGATGATGATCCCCGTTAGTATATTAATGAAAATGAATGCAGAGCTTCCTGCAACACTTCCCGCGTGTAATAGATACACAGTAGGAAGGATCCCGATAAGGATCATACTACCGCAGAAGATTGGTAATAATGTTTTATTAGTGTCGTATATTTTTTGGCCAACAACCCCACCAAAGAATGTTCCTATAAAGATCCCTACTGCCGCAAAGATCACCATAGCGGAAGCAGAATCTTTAGGCATTCCATAATGGAACTCATAATAATCATTCAAGAATACAAAGAATACCCCCCAAGGCACACAACCTGGGATACCTTGCATGAAGATACCTATATTGGTTTTGGTGGAGAATAGAGTTTTGATATCCTTCCATGTTAAACGAACAGTTTCTGAGTTTACGTCGGTGGATATATTCACCAATTCCTTCTCTTTTCCCCCTCTTGCAGGTTCTTTACAGAATAATCCGTAAACTAACATGAATAAGAAAGAAGGAGCAGCCATATAAATAAAACTGTCTCTCCATCCGTTGATTGGATCAGAGGTACCGAAAGTTCCTCCTACCATTTGGCCTAGGCCGACTCCTAATCCCATGGAAAGAGATAAATATCCCGCTGCGGTGGAACGTGACTTGTCAGAAAAATAATCCGCCACTAAGGAGAATAAAAGAGGGAAACTTCCTCCTAAGCCGAAACCTGTTAGAGTTCTGAGGATTAAAAATTCTTCGTAGTTTCTTGCGAATCCGGAAAGTAGGCAAGGGATCTCTCCCAGTAATACAGTTCCGATAACCAAAGGTTTTCTAGGAAATCTTTGAGTAAGATAACCCATATAAACCGAAACCAGTCCTCCTAAAACGAAGAAGCAGATTGGGATGAGTCCTCCCAATTTCCAATCGATCTCTTGTTGATCAGTTATCCCGAACGAGCCTGCAATATTTCTGAGATTCGGTGCGATCAGGTTTTGGTCCGCGAATAGAAAGAAGGCCATTCCCATGATCATCCAAAAGGCGAGGATCGCGTTTCCTCCATGGGCGGCAAGTTCGCCTAATCCGAAATATCGAAGCAGGCTTTTTTCCGAGGTCGGTTGAGACATCCAATTCTCTCCACTATGTTTCTGTTTGATGTCGGCTTCTATAAGAAGCACGTAAAGCGACAGATTGGTGAGGGGAAAAGGAATCGGCAACGAAAATGTGATTTTACTGTCGGAGGTTTGAGAGAAAGAGAGGTCCGATTTTGACCTAGAACATCCTCTTTCTTCCATTTTGGAATAAATACTTGACCCGACGTTTACTTGTCTATAGCTTCGGTCCGACTACGAGGGCTATTGCCCCTAACCTAGATGGAGCCAAACAGCATGGCCTACCAACATAAAGAGTTCTTCTTCCAATCTTCCAGAGACAATACCAAATTATACGGTCAAGCATGGACCAAATCCGGAGCCAATCGTGTAATTGTTTTTTGTCATGGATTCGGAGAGCATAGTGGTAGGTATTCTAACCTCATCCAATATTTTAAAGATAGTGATGTTAATTTTTACGGTTTGGACCTAAGAGGTCACGGAAAATCAGAAGGTAAAAGAGGACATGCATCCGGTTTTGAAGCATTTGTGGATGATTTAGCTGACTTCGTGCAAGAGGTCCGTAAAAGAGAACATAGGGATAAGATCCTACTTTTAGGACATTCCATGGGAGGAGTAGTCGTCATTCGCTACGCCTTGGAAGGTATCAACCAAGATTATATCTATGGTGTGGTAGCTTGCTCTTCTGCATTAAAAATTCCTACTACTCCATTCCAAAGATTCCAGATCTCTGTGGCTGGCTTCTTACGCAAGATTGCACCTTCTACCACCTTGGATGCAAACCTGGATACAAATTTGGTGAGTAGAGATCCAGAAGTTGTTCAGGCCTATATCGATGATCCAATGGTTCACGGTAAAGTTTCATTCTCCATGGGTTATGAATTGTTCCAGCAAGGAGCAATTGCAAATAGAAAGGCCGGGATCTTAAGGACTCCTATTTTAATTTTACATGGTTTAGCGGATGGGATCGCCGATCCTGCAGGAAGTTTAGAATTTTATAATCATTTGGTTTATAAGAATAAAAGAATGAAAACCTATAAAGGTTTTTACCATGAACTTATGAATGAACCTGCTGGAGAAAGAGAGAAGGTCCTAAAGGATATCAAAGAATTCATGGATTCTCTGGTGCCGGAAAGAGCTAAGTCTGCTCCCAAAAAGGCTAGCGCTAAGAAATCTGCCAAATCGAAACCCTCTCCTAAAAAGAAGGCAGTCGCAAAGAAAAAGTAATTTTGGTCGGATGTTGGAGTTCCAACATCCATCAAATGAACAAATCCAAGCCTGGTGTGCACCAGGCTTTCTTATTTATTCCTTTCTCAATCTATAAGTGATCGTAAACGAAAGGAAGAATAAGAAAGAAAGTATCCCGATTACGCCATAAATCGTTTTTTCAGTCGAAACGAATATGCTGCCATTATTGATCTCTCTTTCTTGGTTTGCTGTCTCGTTAATTGGTTCTCCTCCGATCACTGAAAGAGTGATCTCATACTGAGGACCCGCATAACTGACTATATTCGAATTTACATCAGGCGGAGCGTCTACAGAAACAGGGCGTGTTCCCTTCTGGCCAATAAAAGAAACCTGCATATCCTTAGGTTTAGAAAAGATTACCTTCTCTCCTTCTTGGTTCTCGAATAATAATCTATCCTTAAATTGAGTAGGAGATAAATTATTAGAAGGGATCACATAACTCACGAATAGTTGAGAAGTTCCCGGAAGAATTGCCCTATCGATCACCCAACCGTTTTTCCCTTTAGTCAATTGGATAGGGATCGCCATCTTATTGGTACTTTGTGTCAACTGAGCGCTTACTTCTAACGCTCCCTCTGGAACATAAACTTCCAAAGGATCATTAGGATTTTGAAAACTTTTAGGCGGGATTGTATTATTAGTAAGAATAGATACTTTAGAAATTACTAATGCTTCTTTTTCTCTTACTACTTGAAGAAGGGACTTTGTTTTAACTACTGAACGATCTAATGTTTTATCATAGACTGTGACCTCTTGGGGGCGGGACCTCATCATAGGTACCGGAGGGATCATCTTATTATAATTTACTCCATTATAAGTCACTTGGAGAAGGATCGGTAATCCATCTGGAGCATTGATCTTAGGAAGTTTGAAACTTCCTCTTACTGGACCCTGGTCAGGAAGAGGTAAAGGCATCATCTGTCTTTCCAAAGCGAAAAGACGGATCCCTTCTGCGGAGCCTGGTCCGCCTGTGCTTCCGTTTTTGAGGACAATCTGTAGTTCAAGTTCCTCCCCAAACAAGGGAGATAGGCTAAAACATATAAAAAGAGAAAAGAATAGGATTAGAAATTTATTCTGCATGGGACCGATTCCAATGTTTCTTATCCCCTGAAAAAGGGAAAGTCTTTCCGTCTTGATTCTTGTATCCGAAAACTCTAAAATTGTGGACGAATGTGGGGAATTTCGTTAGAAAGGAAGGCCAAGAGTGATATAAATAGAAAGAGGCCGCCTTGAAATTATTCAAAAGAATCCTTCTGGTTTTGCTAAGTGTTTTCGCATTATTACTTCTGTTAGTTTACTTTTCTACATTCCATCCATCCGACTTGGAATCAGTACAAGTAAAATGTGAAGAAGGTGCTCCGAGCTTGGAGTCCACTAAACCGATCAAGGTATTCTCTTGGAATATACAATATTTCGCAGGTAGGAATCGTGTATTTTGGTATGATGTTCCGGATGAAACAGGGCCAGATACCGGACCGTCCAGAGAAGAAATAGAATCTACTCTCAAAAAAGTAGCGAATGTTATTTTAGAAAGAGATCCCGATTTTGTATTATTCCAAGAAGTAGATGACGGAGCTAAAAAAACTTATTCTGAAAATCAGTCGGAAAGAATTCTTCCTTTACTTTCAGACAAATATCCCTGCAAAACGGAAGCATTTTATTGGAAGGCAGGTTTTGTTCCTCATCCAAAGATAATGGGATCTGTTGGAATGAAACTTACTATATTCAGTAAATATAAAATTCTTTCTGCTTCTCGCCATCAGCTTCCTACTCCTCCCGCGGATCCTATTACCAAACAATTGCAGTTAAAACGTGCAATCTTAGAAGCTTCGATAGATGTAAAAGATAAAAAACCTTTGGTCCTTTTGAATACACATTTGGATGCATTCTCTATGGGGACAGACACAATGCAACGACAGGTTGCATTCATTGTTGATTTATTGGAAAAACTAGATTCAGAAAAATCGGAATGGGTTTTAGCAGGGGATTTTAATCTTCTTCCTCCGGGATTTTCCAGAAAACAATTACATCCTAACGGAGCTTATTATTATAGCGACGATGAGGAAATTTCACCTCTATTCAATAAATGGAATTCTACAGCAAGCTTAGAAGAATTGAACGGACCTAATCAGGAAAAATTTTATACCCATGTTCCGAACGATCCTCAAATCGCAAAACCCGATAGGACCATTGATTATATGTTCTATTCTAAGGGTTTAACTAAGAAAGAATATAACGTTTTAAAAGAAGGGGAGGCCATTGAATCAAGCGATCATCTTCCTTTAGAGGGGACCTTCTCCCTGGAATCTCGTTAATCCGATCGGACAAATCCTTGCTCTTTTCTATAAGTGCAAGAATTTGGAAAAAAACGAAAGATAGGGCATTATGAGACCGTTTAAAATTCTGGGAGTGCAGCAGATCGCAGTCGGCGGAGACAGTAAGGATAAACTCAAAAAATTTTGGGTGGATACTCTCGGATTGCAAAACATTGGTTCTTTTAGAAGTGAAAAAGAGAACGTAGATGAGGATATCCTACAGATGGGAAAGGGTCCTTACGCTGTAGAAGTGGATATCATGGAACCGGTAGATCCAAGTAAAAGTCCAAAAGTGAATGATCCAAAACTAAATCACATCGGACTTTGGGTAGATGATATCCATAAAGCTGTAGGATGGTTAAGCGCTCAAGGAGTTCGTTTTACTCCAGGCGGTATCCGTAAAGGTGCCGGCGGTCATGATGTGACTTTTATTCATCCGAAAGGAAATGAAGAATTTCCACTTTGCGGAGAGGGAGTTCTTGTAGAGCTTGTCCAAGCTCCTAAAGAAGTGATCGAAGCATTAGGCTGAAGATCGAAAAAAAGGATCTCTTAGGAGATCCTTTTTTATATCTGAATTATTTAATACCTTCTAGAAAGTAAGTGTGCATCGGGCCTTTTCCTTTTACCTCGATCACATTCCTATCTTCGAAATTATACTTATCTTTTAAGGCAAGATAGACGGATTCTGAAACATGGATTCTTCCTGTGGTTCCATGAGACTCCATACGAGAAGCAGTATTGACTGAATCGCCCCAAAGATCATATACGAATTTATTCTTTCCGATCACTCCGGCAACGACCTCGCCAGTATGAAGTCCTATACGAACATTAAACTCGAATTCTAACTCAGGTTTTAATTCGTTCAAACGATGTATCATGTCGAGTGCTGCCTGAGCCGCTTTATGCGCGTGGTCTTCCGTTGGGACAGGAATTCCACCCGCTAACATATAACAATCGCCTATTGTTTTAATTTTTTCTAATTTATATTTGTCGGCGATCACGTCGAATTCTGTAAAAATACGATTTAAGATCTCTACAAGTCTAGTTGGAGTCTGGATCTTGGTGGTTAACTTAGAAAATCCGACTATATCGGCAAATAGTACGGTCGAAGAAGGGAAATAATCTGCAATAACACCTTCTCCTCCTTTTAAACGGTCTGCGATACTTCTGGGAAGAATGTTCAATAGAAGATTTTCGGACTTCTGCCTTTCTTCTTCTATGCTCTTATTTAATACTTCGATCTTTTCCAAAGAGTCTTTTAGTTCTTTGTTTCTTTTGGAAAGAGTTCTATATGCGTCCGCGTTATCCACGCCGATTGCCACATAGTTTGCCAAAGTTCTTAGAATGTTCAGCTGGTTCGGTTGAAATGCATTTTTAGAATAACTATGGACCGTGAGTATCCCGATCAAACGTTCTTCTACTTTGAGCGGGAAATATAATGCAGATTGGGAATTCTCTCCGAAATGTTTTCTGATATCTGCTAAATAATTCGGAAAGTCTTTTTCTAAATCTAAAGTGATCAGCTCTTTCTGTTGTTTTACACAATAGGAAGAAGGGTTATCCTCTTCCAAAGAATCCACAGAAGGAGCCGGTACATATCTTCCATCTATTACGCAAAACTTATATTTGATCTCTTTCTTCTCTTCGTCGTAGGTTCCGAACGCGAGAACATCCATCGGAACGATGGATTTAGTATTTTCATAAACAGATTGTATGATAACTTTAGGTTCGAGAGAAGAAGTGATGATCTTTCCGATCTCTGTTACAAGTTTGAGGTCCATATAAGCGGCCTCTAACATTATATTAGAATCGGTTAATGCTTCTTGGGTTTTGAGAAGTCTATGCTGAGTAGAGTCCCCAATCTTCATGATCTTTGAAGATTGTTTAAGAAGGGACTCGTAGGATCCTACAATGGCTTTTAATTTTTGTTTAGGATCCTCTTTGGTATTCGAATCTTCTAAAAAAGACTGAGCATCCGAGAGAAGTTTAAATTCCTGCTCGAAAAAAGTATTCTGTTCTTTCGAAGGTTCGTTCTTTTCCACTTGTTCCGCACGAAAGAAATCTTATTTATAAGATTTCATTTTGAAAGGCAGGGACAAATCAGATGAGAATTCCTCTCCGGTTTCCTGCATGTCTTCGTCGTCTTCTTTATAAAGCCACTCGACTTCTACCTTTCCGCCTTTGTCATGATATTTCTGGAGATTGTCCAAAATATCCATGATCACTTTGGAAGAGCTAGTATTAAAATAATCCATTTGAAATCGGAACTGGATTTGTTTGTTTGCAGTTTGGATTGCAGACAACCAGTCAAAAACTGGTTTATAAAACGCCATTGCGTTTTCTGGATAAGATTCTCCGATAATTTCAGCGAGCCCCTTGTCCGATTCTAAGATGATTTCCGGTGAAGTTTTAGTCTGTTGTATATGTAAGGATTCCATGATTAGTTTTCCTTCGTAAAGAATGCGGAGATCGTAAAAAAGGATAGTTTGCCATCCAATTTGTCGAAACGAAACACCAGAGGTCCATCTGACTTCCTGGCAATATCGATTAATCCCACACCTGCTCCTTTGCTATCTTCCGGTCTCTCCGATCTAAGTTGCTGTTGGTAGAAGGACTTTAATTCGTCCTTACTCATGGAGTTGATTTTTTGGATCCTTTCGGTCAAAAATTCGATCTTCTCGTTTAGTACCAAATTTCCCGAAGCAACATGGTAGCCAACCGAATTTTCCCTTACTATAAGGATCCCTACGCCTGCATCTTTCTGCTCTTCGTTAATTTTTCGCTCAGCGGAGTAGTGCAGCATATTTTGCGCTAGTTCAATAAATACCGCGAAAATTTTCTTTATTTTTGATTCTGTGCTCAAAGAAGTCCGGATCATAGATCCTAACTCAGTTAGAACTTCCTGAGACAGTCTGCCCTTAAAGGATACGAGTAGATTAAACTCGCTAGTTTCCTGATAAGTCTTAAATAGATTTACGACTTCATTTTCCATCTTCAGCATCTTCCTTTTTCAGAAACATCTCCTCATCTTCCCCCCAATATCACACCGACTAGTGTTATGTCGTCCCGTTGAGCTTCTCCATTTTGGTGAGCTAATAGGAAGGATTCTAAACGTTCTTTTTGTTCTTCACAGGAAAGATGTTCTATCCCGCTTAAGAAGTTTAATAATCCTTTTGTACCAATTTTTTGTCGGTCCGGATTCGGCTGGTCCATAAAGCCGTCCGTGGTTAAGTAAACACTCGTACGTATTCCTTTTTCTAAGGGAATGGAGTGTGTAGTAAATTTTCGCGTTTCTTCTTTTTGCCTGCCGCCGATCGAGAATCTATCACCTTTAATTTCGGTCAAGACTCCGCCTTTTCCTATAAAAATAGGCCGTTTTGCTCCCGCAAAGTATAAATTATTTCCCTCAATCTTTAATAGACAAAGATCCATTCCGTCTCTGGAATTTGTTTGGTCCATGTCCTGTTTAAGGGCCTGTCTTACTTTTTTATGCAATTGTTCTAAAATAGAACCTGGATCAGTAATGCCAATTTCGTTCACGATTTGATTGAGCAAAGTATTTCCTATCATGGACATAAGAGCTCCAGGAACTCCGTGGCCAGTACAATCTACCGATGCGATATATATTGTATCTTCCTGTTTTGAAAACCAGTAAAAATCACCTGATACTATATCTTTTGGACGGAATACTACAAAATAATCGGAAAGCGCGCTTCCTAACACTTCAGGAGAAGGTAAAATAGCCTGCTGGATATTCAATGAATATGTAATACTATCCGTAATATGCTGGTTTTTTAATGCCAGATCGTCGTTGGCTTGAGCCAACTCTTTGGTCCTTTCTGCTACTTTACTTTCCAAATTCGCATAGAGTAATGCGTTGTCGATGGAAATTGCTGCTTGAGAAGATAGAATGGAGATAGTCTGCAGTCTATCCGAAGTGAAAGCAGCCTCGGAAAGATTATTCTCCAAATATAATATACCAATCAGCTCTCCCTGCTTGATAATTGGAGAACATAGAACGGATTTTGTTTTCCTTTCTCTAATATACGGATCTTTGTTGAACTTCTCATCCGCGAATGCGTTACGCAGCACCAGATCTTCTTTGGTTCTCTCCACATAGTAGATAACGCTGATAGGTATATTTTTGCTTTCTTGGATCGGGATCCCCTGGAGAACTCTGATCTCATCGTCGGTTGTGCTACCTTCCGCTTCTACGAAAAGTTTGCCGTCCCTTCTTAAGATCATGACTCCTTTTTCCGCTCCCACGTTCTCGATGGAGATCTGCATCAAAGTATCCAATAAGGATTCTAGTTTGATCTCTCCGGAGATTGCGGTGGAACTTTTGAGAATGGATTGGAAATCCAAAGTCTGACCGGAATATACTTCCGTAGCAGAAGCAGTTCTTGTGCTTAAGGTCCCGATTGTGCGGGTAGTGCGGAAGGTGTCCCTTCCGCCCTTGTCTCGGATGAATTCAGGGAATTTGGCTTTGAGAAGTTCCTGCTTTTTGGTAGCTCCCCATCTTCCATATTTTTGGTATGCTTCTGCGATGTACTGGGACCCGATCTTAGCGCTTCCTTTGGAGAACCAAAATTTGGATGCGAGTTCTGCGGCTAAAGCCTCGTCATTATAATATTCATTTTTGCCTGCAAGTTGAACTGCTTGTTCGTATGTTTTAGCCGCTTTCCAGTTCTTATATTCTAGTCTTGCAAGTTCAGCTTCTACTAAAAGAAATTTATGTTCGAAGTTTTCTGGAGCATTTGTAGAAAGAAGTTTTAACTTTTCTTGGTTCTTCTTGATCCTTTCTAAGAACTTAGCCTTTTGTTCTTGTGTAGAAAGTTTATAGTTCGCGGCCATCGCTAAAGAATATAGATAAGCATGTTCCTCTACGGCGATCTGACCAGAAATGAATCCAAGCATACTTTCGGATTCTTCTAATTCTTTTAATGCACTCTCTGACTCTCCATAACTAAGAAGGGTTCTAGCTTTCATTATCTTGAAAAGACAAACAGGGAAAGGGCTTTGGTGAGAATTACATAATTCAATATAATCCTGCTCACTCATATCATCGATGGAGAATTCTAAATGAGAGGAAGTTTTTCCTCTTAGATTGGAAACTACCAACGCAGATGCAAGAACAGTGTCTATCGCTAAGTTGTTTTTTACTTTGCGAGTAAATTTTAAGAGACCATCTATTTTAGGTTTTACTAATTCTAAATTCTTGGATTGTAAAACTACGTTTACTGCGTCGTTCATTGCACAGTAACCGCCATGTAGGAATTCCCCTGATTCTAAACTGGCTTGGATACCTCTATGGTTAATCTCTTCCGAATATTTTAAATGTCTTACGAAAGGAGTTGTGTAGTTCGCGAGAATATTCGCTGCCTTGGTGATCCCGCTCGGATTTTTATACTTTTCACTTACCTTTATGGCAAGTTCTGCGAATTCGTAACCTTTTCTATATTGTTGGAATCCTGAAGTAAGAAGGATCGCATACATAGAATAGCCATAAGGATCGGAAAGGTTTCCATACTTCAAGAATAGGTTTACCATCTTCAATGAAACAATAGGGAAGAGGGATAATGCAAAATTATAAACAGTAGGAATAGCACTGATAAGTAGATTCACTGCCATGATCTGTTCTTGTTTTTGGATCAGTGGGAGGTCCAACAAGGAATCCACTGTCTTTTCTTCTAGGGCCTTGTTTACGATCTCTATTTCTTCATTCGTTACCTTTTCGTGATCTTTTTCAGGAATATCCACACCTAATGGTTGGAGTGCCTTGATGATCATTGGAAGAGCTAAGTCAAATTTTCCAAGAGCAGAGTATTGGATGATTAATAGGTTACAAGCATCTGCTTTTTCGATCGGAGATCTTGCGTATTTTAATAGTGTGTCTATCGTCTTCTGAGAATCTTCGAAGTTTCCTGTTAGATATTGGGTTTCGCCCAACTCTCTAAAAATAGAATAACAAAGATCATACTTAGTATTCCAAAGAGCATCATCTCCTTGAGATGCTTCCGGAAGAAGGAAGAGTAATTCTCTTGCCTTTGCGATATAAGAAAGCGCAGGTTTATAAGCTGTAGAATTTTTAGCCTTTTTTCCCGCGATTAAATCTAACTGAGCTAATTTTAATTTTTCTGAGGACTCTGTAATCAATCCAGAGCCAATATTCATGTGATTTGCAATATCGAAAATATTGTCTTCGATCTGCTTTGAATCTGCTCCTTCTATCAGGAATCTTCCTAATTGCAGGCGGATCTTCTTTTTCTTTTCTTCTTCTATAATTTCGTAAGCGGCTTGTTGGACCCTATCATGTTGGAATCGGAAAGTTACTGTTTTTGCAGTTTGGTAATTTTTATCCTTATTCGCTGCGGTTTCCTCGAAAGATTCTGCAAGACGATAATTCTCTCCGATTGGGACGATCAATTCTTCCGCGATTGTTTCTTGTAAAGAGCCGAGCGCTGTTTTGTAATCAGTTTCCAAAATCCGAGTGAGAAGTGCCAGGTCGAAACTACTTCCAATACATGCAGCCATCTCCAGGGTCTCCTGGATCTTAGGAGAAAGTTTACGGATCCTGTTTACTAAAAGTTCTACAACATTATCCGAAATCTTAGTGTTTCTAATCTTGGCGATATCCCATTTCCAGAGACCTTCTCCAGGTTTTCCGGAACCCTGATCGAAATAGACCGAGTCTTCCTTAGCGAGTTGTTTCAGAAGTTCCCCGATAAAGAATGGGTTTCCTCCTGTTTTGGAATGGATGATTTCCGCGAGTTCGGAGGTTTTATCTTCCGAAATATAAAGACTGTCTGAGAGTAATTGTCTTACGTCTTTTAATGCCAGAGGTTGGAGAACAATCTTATACGGATCCAGGCCTTCTTTTTCCAGAGTATCTAATAATACTTGGAAAGGATGAGAAGAATCTACCTCATTGTCTCTATAAGCTAATATGATGAAAAGATAATTTACGGTTACATCTTCCATCAGGTTTTTGAGAAGTTCTAAGGAAGCTGTATCCGCCCATTGCATATCATCCAGAAAGATCGCGAGTGGATGTTCTGGACTTGCAAAAACCTTAATGAAGTTTTGGAATACTATATAAAAACGGTTCGCATTCTCTTGGGGCCCAAGTTCCGGAACAGGATCTTGTTTCCCGATAATGATCTCGAGTTCCGGGATCACATCTGTGACCACCTTTCCGTTTGCACCTACTGCCTTTTTGATCTTACTCTTCCAAGCTTCGATCCTTTCCGGAGACTCGGTCAGTATCAATTCCACCAAACTGGAGAATACTTGAATGATTGCTGAGAAAGGAAGGTTGCGATTATACTGATCGAACTTTCCTGAAATAAAGTAACCTTTTGATTCTGTGAGAGGCTTATTGATTTCCTTCACTAAGGAAGATTTTCCCACACCGGAATATCCTCCGATCAAAACCATTCTGGATCTTCCGTTTGTCGCAACGGATTTGAATTCTTCCAAAAGTGTTTTGATATACTCGTCCCTTCCGTAAAGTTTTTGGGGGATCTTGAATTCAGTAGAAAAATCTGTTTGGGCAAGAGGGAAAGAAGGGAAGTCTGTCTTTTCTTTCCAGAGTGCGTAAGCCTTCTCCAAATCTCCTTGGAGTCCTCTTGCGGTTTGGTATCTGTCTTCTGCATTTTTTGCCAGAAGTTTCATTATGATTTCTGAAAGTACTGTAGGAACCTCGGATCTTGCTTCTTTTGGAGAAGCTGGGATCTTAGCTAAATGAGAATGTACTAATTGTAAAAGGTCATCCCCATCAAATGGAAGTTTCCCGAGCAACATCTCGTAGTAAGTAATTCCTAAAGAGTAAAAATCACTTCTATAATCTACGGATCGGTTCATTCTTCCGGTTTGCTCTGGCGAAACATAATGGATGGAACCTTCTAAAATATTCGGTGCTGACCAGGAAGTTTCTTCCTTATTTAGTTTAGTGGAAATCCCGAAGTCTATGATCCGTATTTGTTTTTCATCTTTGTTGAATATTATGTTTTCCGGTTTTAAGTCTTTGTGTATGATCTTTTTGGAATGGATCTCACTTAGTCTTTCTGCAAGTTGGATAGCAATAGGGAAGAAGTCCGAAAGAGTCATCGGCTTTTTGGAGATAAAATCCTTTAGGGAACCTCCAGGCACGAAGTCCATAAAAAGTGCAAATCCATCCTGCAACTTTTCGAACTTGATAGGTTTAACAAAATAACCAGAAGAAAGTAAATTTAGGATCTCGAATTCATTTCTAAGATTTACCACCGAAGGATGTAGTTCGTCCAAAACAGGAAGAAATTTGATGATGACGGACCTATTGTCCTCTTTACGAACAGCTTTATAAACTTCGGACGCAGATTCGGCATTGAGTCTTTCTTTTAGTTCGAACCCTGTTACGATCATCCTTCTACTTCACCTTTATTTTTATATTCCATCTAAAAAGCCAAGGCCATCAATAAGAATTTAGCCCTGGGCTTCAAAAGCCTGGACCTTTCGGGACAGGCTCTTATATTATATTCCAAATATCGAATTATTAGAGACGATATAAAAGTCCGCCCCAATAAAATCCTGCTCCAACCGCAGGAGAAAGAATTAAATCACCTTTTTTCACGGTCCCTTTATAATAATATTCGGATAAAGCAATTGGAATAGATGCAGCGGAAGTATTTCCTACTCTTTCAAAATTCAAAAGTATTTTTTCTCTTGGAAATTTTGTTCTTTTTAGAACATCCTGCACTACAACATCAGTTCCGGGATGAGGGATTACCCAATCTATTTCTTCCAATGAGACATTATTCTTTTTTAATAGATCATCCATAGAGGAAAGTGTGAGATCCGCTGCGTTGGTCACAAGTTCCGGATAACTTTTTACATAAAAATTAGGGCCTGGTCCTGTTTCGATTATACTAGCAAGATCTCCATCATCCTTTAAGAAAGAATCTATAATTCCGAATTCTTTGTTTCCGGTATATTCAAGCAAAACTCCGGCTGCTGCGTCACCTGCTGTGAATTCTCCGTAGCCCCCCATCCTTGTTCTGACAGAAAATCTTTCGCTGCCGATTACAAGTGCGTTCTTATATTTTCCGCTGCTTAGGAACGCGGATCCCATTTGGACTCCATGAACGAAGCCGGTACAAGCGGTACAGATATCGAATGCTAATGAGTTGGAAGTTCCCGCAAGTTTAGAAGCCTGAGGAGCAAGATCAGGTAAATAAAGACGATCTGTCCAGTTAGCTAGAATGAATAAGTCCACATCCTCCGGTTTTTTTCCTGCGTCTTTTAGGATCATTTTAGAGGTTTCTGCAGCCATGAACTGGGCAGTCTCTTTTTCGTTTGCCCTTCTTCTTTCAGTTACTCCTATGTCGCCAATCACAGCTTTTTCGGCAGGATGCATTTCAGGATATTTTAATCTAGGTCGAATTTCATCGTTAGTGACGATCCTCTCCGGGAGATAATGCCCAATCCCGGTGATTCGAACCCCGTTCGAAACTAGGTTTTTAGAATTCGCCATGGATCAATACTCCTTTGGTCCATAATAAATTTCCAGTCATAATTCCAATCTTTTGCTTCATCTTTATCATACTTAAGGCAAACGGGTATACACCATAAATTGTTCGGTATAAATTCTTTCCGGATCCAATTCCCTAAGAACAGTCAATTCATCCGAATTGATTGCAGGCTCTTGGGCAATCGGAAGATCTTCATCAGGTGGAAGCCAAAGTGTATATCTTAGAACAGCTTCTTCTGATTCCATTTCATCGTCGGATGCAGGTGCTAACCAAGAGCTCAGTTCGAAAGGATGATCAGAAAAAGAAGATCTTTGGAATCTACCGAATTGACAAACTGCTTCTACCACTCTGTCTCCAGGTGAAGTGATATGTTTTACTTTTCTTACGAAACGAAAACGATTCGCTTTTGCTACAACGATTGTATCCGCAGTAGAGACGATATCATTCGCTCCTCCGGAGCCTACTAAGAAGTTTCCTTTTCCATCTAAGACAGAGTTGATATTTCCGAACCAGTCTACTTCTGCAGCTCCAATCACTCCCAAACAATCATCAGGTACAATTGTTCCTAATATACTTACTATATCAGATAACATGGAGCAGTGTTGGGTATGAAGTTGGCTGAAGAGAAAAACATCTCCAGCAAAAGGTTTCATTCCATAAAATCCAAGCTCAGCGACAATCTTGATATGGATCCCTTCTTTTTCTAGAAGTTTGGCTGCTGTCCATGCAGCCATATGTGCGGCTCCAATCCCTGCTAGAATTGTTTTGTATCCTTTTGTTTTGACCTTCTCAATGATCGCCCTTGCTGCAAGAATGATCATCTGCTCTGAATCATTTACAGTTTTAGGATTTTCAGGAGAAGAAAGAGAATGTTCCGGAGGAGTCATCTTTAAACGCCTAAGTCTTACTTCTCCGATCAGATCCAGATAGTCTTCATGCCCTCCGGATAATATTACATTTTCTTTATACCATTTTTCAGCCTTAGCGGGAATGCCTGCCGCCTTATTAGCTTCCATTTGGAATTCGTAATCATCCAGATAAGATTCCACACCTTCGAATGCTGGGATATCAGGAAAACCTTGCACTCTTAACGACTGAGGATGAGCTCCAAATCTTGCTGGAGCGATTCCCAAAACTTTTGTACTTGGTATATGCACTAATTCAGGAGGGACTGTTCCTCTTGGTACGATCTTCTCAACTGTAGCGATCACACCTTTTGTAGCTGCAAGTGCACCCCAGGCTCCTTCTCCGCCTGGTTGAGAAAGAACAATATTTCCATCTTCGTCCGCTACTACTCCGTGAACCAATGTGATCTCCGGGCATAATGGTAAAAGGACTACCATGTCCTTTTCCTTTGTTCCTCTACTTTCAGAAACTAGATGAGGGCTTGCAGCTTCTCCGTAAGGTTTTCCTTCGGTAAGCTTATGATATAAAAAAGCGGTCTTTCCTAATTTGTCCGTAATTAGGTCAGACCCTACTAAGGAGTTAGAAACAAATCCTGGAAGTTTCATGGCTCCTGCCATCAATCTTTGTACTAAAGTGAGAAGGGACCAAAGTTCCAACTCGAAAGGTTTTCCTTTCATCAAGTCTTTATACAAACTATTTGGACTTGGTTTAGGATAATTATCTCCAGCAAAACCTGTGATCATCTTCTTTACTATGCCGGAAAGAGCGAGGCAATGAGCGCTGGAATGAATACCTGCAACACTGATAGTGAACTCAGGATTTGTTTCTTCAAAAACTCGAGAGAGAGAATAGATAAGTGCATTTGGCCTAGACATCGTTGTGGCTAAATGTAAGTACATGCCTGGCTTAACGAATTCCCGTACAAGAGAATCAGGATCAGAAAGAATCTTAGTAGTTTGATGTTTCGATTCTTGTGGCATTCGTTTATTTTGTAAAAAAGCCCGGACAAAAGGCGTTTTCACCAAAGGTTAGATTTTTGACGGAAAAAAGGCCAGATTCATACGAAATCAAGGTGAAAATACAGCCAAATCGTAAGTTTAAATCCTGTGACATTTTGTATCCAAAGACTAACATCGTTTAATGCGAGCGTTTACTAAGTAAGAGGGATTAGGTCTCTCTTTTTTACCAGACTTTGGTATAAAAAATTTCAGATCTTCCCTTCATTCCCGCTGATACAGAGACCCAGGCTTTAAGATCGGATTTCCAGGCTCCGATACTAAGATGGAACCCTTCCGAGAAAGAGAAGCTGAAATGTCAGATGCCCCAAAAGAGTCTTTTCACTTCAAGACAGAACTAGTTGTCCGCAGATCGGACACTAGAAGTGCCACCGTAGTAGGTGGACTTTTTGTTTCTCACCTAACTTATGAAACATTTATCCCTCTCGTAAACGAAGTATTTGATGCATTCTTAGAATCCAACTCATGGTCCAAGGCAAATATAGCAGGAGCCAATATCATTATTCCTAAAATGGAGGTGGAATATAAATCCGAAGCAAAAGCTGGAGACGTTTTAGAATTTTCGGCTGGAGTTTTTAATTTAGGGAAGAAGTCCTGCGAGTTGTATATCTCTGCTTCTCAAAAAGTTTCTAAAGAAGAAGTGGGACTTGCAAAAATTTCTCTAGTATTCTTTGACTATGTTTCTAAAAAAACTTTGGAGATCCCGTCCGCATTTAGGGCGAAATTCGAAGTATGAATTCCAAAGCCCAAACTTCTCAGGCGGAAGCTGAGTTCCCTTCGGAATATTATTTTTCGACTGAGATTCCGATCCGTAAGATCGATCTGAGTTTGGACATACATGTTTCTTTTGCAAGTGTACTGGACCTTGTGATGGAGGCTCACCTCCAGTTCTTCCAATACCTTGGATATTCCGTCACAGACATACATGGGAATAGCATCATATTTGCTAATGCTTCCATACAATACCAGGGAGAATTATTATATAAGGATAAAGTGATTATAGACGTTTCCTTGGACAATTTCGGGGAAAAGTCTTTTGATCTATACTTTAGGCTTTCTAAAAGGAATCGAGCAGAGAAGGTCTCCGTCGTAAAGATCAGAGTTTTATTCTTTGATTATAAACTTAGAAAGGTAGTTCCGATCCCTTCTGAGTTCAAAAATAAATTTGATACTGGAAAATACATCAAGATGCAAAGTCCTGAGATCGGAAAAGAGGCCTCAAATGCAGTCGGCCCTGATGGATTTGTATTCGGATTTCGTAAACTAGAAGTATGGAATCTATCACATGTTTTCCTTCTCCATCTATATGAACTTTGCGAGAGCTGGAAAGGAAAAGTAGAGCCAAGTCTTTTAGAACATATCAGATCTATATCTTCCTTATTGCCTGTTAGGATCGCAGGAGCTTGGGGAACTCGGATTCGTGCGGAAAAAGTAAAAAATATATTAAGAGCAAAAGTTCATTTAGAAGAACTTAGATATCTTCTCATATTAGTCGCAGATTTAGGAAAAGTAGATCCTTCTCAAGAGTTAGATGATCTTCAGACAATCAATTCCCATCTAAAAAAATATCTGAATAAAGTCAGGACCGGAGAAACTAGAAAGATCCGATGAAAGATAAGGTCGCATTAGTCACAGGCGGGAACGCAGGTATCGGAAAAGCAATCGTACAGGAATTTGTTTCCAGAGGTGCGAAGGTGATATTCTGCGGTAGAAGAGAAGAAGAAGGAAAAAAAACCGAAGAGGAAATTTCCAAACTAGGTGGAAATGTAAAGTTTTTCCGATGTGATGTGTCTGATGATTCCCAAGTTAAAGAATTAGTACAGAAAGCCGAGTCAGAATTTGGAGGCCTGGATTATGCAGTGAATAATGCTGCGGTTGGTGGGCTCTCAACTGATCTACATCAATACCCGGAAAAAGTTTGGGACAAAGTGATCGCAGTGGACCTAAAAGGTACTTGGCTTTGTATGAAACATGAAATAGAACTTCTTTTAAAAAGAGGAGGGGGTTCTATCGTAAATGTTTCTTCTATCGCGGGACTAGTCGGTGCGGATTGGAAAGTTGCTCCATATTCTGCAGCAAAACATGGAGTCGTCGGGCTTACGAAATCTGCGGCCTTAGAATATGCAGAAAAAAAGATACGAGTGAACGCAGTTTGTCCTGGATTTATTAGGACAGAAATGTTAGAAGGACTGTTTCATTCTTCGTCTGATCCAAAAGAGGCGGAGAAAAGAATTACCAGATTACATCCTGTAAATCGACTTTCTGAACCGAGTGAAGTCGCTAAGGCGGCAGTTTGGTTATGTTCCGAAGAGGCTTCCTTTATTACTGGTGTTGCGCTTCCTGTGGACGGCGGCTACACTGCTAAATAAAAACGTAATATTTTTTCTTGAAGGAAAGTTTGGATGAGTCAAATATGCGTAATTCCGTTTCGAGAATTATAATCGGTTTTTCCGGTCAAAAAAAATATGAAACTCCGGTATTATGCAATCACGGACAAAGGAAACTTTCGCTCTCATAACGAAGATTCTTTTTTATCCGTAGATAGTTTGGTATGCGGCCAAACTCATGGAGAATCAGAAACAGTCCGCGAATTAGACACCGAGGAATTTTCCGGGCTGTTCGCTTTGGCAGATGGTTTAGGCGGACATGAAGCCGGCGAGATCGCAAGTAGAGTTGCATTAGAAAAACTTGCTTGGATGGAGAAAGCGATTCGCCCTATCGAAGAGTTACCTTCTTCCGGCTGGAAAAATTTAATCCGCAAAATTAATAATGAAGTAAACGCTTACGGAGAATCCATAGGAAAACCAAAAATGGGAACCACCTTGGTCGGTTGTCTTTTGGGAAAAAGAAAATCCTGGATCTTCAATGTAGGGGACAGCCGTCTTTATCATCTTACTAAAAATGGACTTAGTAAAGTAACAGTAGATCATAATATTGGAGAAGAGCTCGGTTCCAGTTATGGCCGAAACCTTCTGACAAGTTGTATAGGTGGCGGGACTAAAAGTATAGAAGTTGATACATTTGATTATTCTGGAAAATTATCTCCGGGAGATTTTATACTGATTTGCACAGATGGTCTTACTGAAGTCCTAAACATAGACCAAATCGAAAAGATTATGAGAGACCATGAGGATCTAAGAGAAACTTGTAGGATCCTTTCTGAAGAGGCGAATCTAAGGCTGACAAGAGACAATCACACAATTGTGATCATCAAAATAGATTCGATTTAAGTTATTTGTTTTAAAGTCCGGAAGAGTAGGCGCCTTCTAACAGAAATCGGGCGGTCAATCGGAAGAAAAGATCTCCGTTGTCCGCCTCCTCTAATTGGTATACCAAAGGTAAATCCGACTTTCTTGCTATCTCGAAAAATCCTAAACCAGCGCCCTTACTTTTTTCAGGTCTATCAGAGCGGATTTGTTCATTATATCTTTGTTTGAGTTCTTCTGGAGAAAGTTTTTTAACTTCTTCTATTTTACTTTTTAAGAATATAGCCTGCTCTGGAGTGATCGCGTTCCCGCAGTTGAGTTCCCAGTTATGGGCCTTTCTTCTTAAAACTAGAATACCAATCCCGCTTTTTTCGTCTCTTTCTATTGAGTAATGTGCGACGTTCTGTGCCATTTCCACGAATACAGTGAGGATGCGGTTCTTCTTCTTTTCTCCTTCCAACTTTTCTTTGAGAAGATCATTTAGAGAAGAAATGGTAGTCTCAGAAAAAGGCCCTTTATAAAGAAGAGCCACTCCAGTCCTTTTAAGAATATTATATTGTTTTGATAACTGCATATACTCCTCAAAACTCCGGAGCTGCCAAACTTACGAATGAAGATTGGCTTCCGATCGCAAACGCCATGGAAATTGCATATCTGATTTTTGCCTTTCTCGCCCCTTCTGCCACATGATCATGATCGCATTCAGGATCTGGATTCTCCAGATTGATTGTTGGACATAGGGTCTGATTTTTCAACATAAGAGAGGTTGCAGCGACATTGATAATTCCCGCTGCTCCGAATGTATGACCGAATATAGGTTTGATAGAACCAACAGGTGCCCAATGAAATTTAGGACGACCCTCATACAAGTGACCGATCGCACGACTTTCCGCTAAATCATTATTATGTGTTGCTGTTCCATGCCCACAGAAATAATCAATATCTCCTAAACGAAGCCCACTGATTTTCATCAAATGCCTGAGACCAGTGGTGGCTTTTTTGCCGGTTAAGTCCATTCTCATGGCGTGATCTGCTTCGTTATAACTATAAGTTCCCAAAACTTCTGAATAAATTTTGGCGCCTCTTTGTAATGCTCTGTCTAACCTTTCCATTACAAGAACGACCGCACCTTCCCCCAATAAAAATCCGTCTCTGTTTATATCATAAGGACGAATCCCTTTTTTAGGATTATCTTTTTCCAAAGACATTACCCTGCTCATAGGATCAGAGTACATCATCATTAAAGGTTGCAGTATGGGAAATTCATGACCGCCAGCATACATTACTTCTGCTCTACCTTTACGGATAGCTTGATAACACAAACTGATGGCATGATGGCCTCCCACACAGGCGGCCGATACAGTTGTTACAAAACCTTGGATATTTGCATTAATCGCGGTCAGGTTCGTGGGATTGGAAGCCATAGAAGTGAGGACAGAATAGCGATCAAACACGTTATGATCCTTTTCTTCCAAATATTTTCTCCAGGCAAAATCCCACCAGGCCATAGAAGCTCTGGAAGAAGAATCTATAAAACCAACTTTGCTAGGATGAAGATCACCTTTAGTGATGCCTGCATCCTTATTGGCTTCTTCCATTGCTGACATTAATGCGAGAGTTTCTGTATTATAGTTTTTAGAGTATTTATCGCTCAGATCGGGTAGATGTTTTTTGTAATCGAAAGTATTCATCTCCCCTGCAACCTTGATGGGGAAGTTTTCTGTAGGAAAACGTGTGATAAAATCGAGTTGGGATCTTCCCTCTGAAAGATTGGTCCAAAAGTCTTCTACTGAAAAAGTGTTCGGAAGAATGACCCCGATACCGGTGATCACTACTCGGGAGTTTTTTCCGTTTTTAGATTTATCCATAGAATAGCGGGTTTAGAAATTACCTATGTGGATTAGATTTGGAAATAAAAAAATCATTCCGAAACGTATAAGACGCAAAAAAGGGTGAAAAATCTCATAAAACCGGAAATAGACGGGCAAAATGCGCAGAAGTTCCGCTCGTTTACGAAAATCTATATGGTTTCCCCGAGCAATTGTTAGGCCTAAATAATTATAGTTTTATGAAAAACGGTTTTCTGTTCTACCTGGGATAATAATCTATTGCTAAAAAATTTCCAAAGGTTCTCGTATGAAATATATAAAAATTATAATGTTATTATCTTTTGCAGGTCTTGCTTTCGCTAATTGTTCCAAATCCCCTGAACAGAAAATCCTAGAATTAGGACCCAGATTCCAATTAGCATTTTGTTCTAAGGTAATAGAATGCGGAAAAGAAGAGATCGAAAAGATCCCTCCTAAATATAGAAATACTCTTCCTGCATTTCTACAGTCCCAAGAAGCATGTGTTACTTATTTTAAAGAAAACTTTGATCAGGCAAGGGAACAAAGGAAATTAAAAAAAGAAGAAGCAACGCCTGAAATGGCCCAAGAATTTGAGAAATGTGTTTCTGCCTTAGAAAAATCGACCTGTGAGGTGTTCCAGAAAAAGGAAACAAAACATGTCGGAATTCCTGGCTGCGAAGGTCTTCCTAAAATTGCCCAACCGGAAAGCCCTTAAAATTTTCCGATTTTTACTCTTCGGTTGATTGTTAGATCTGTGTCGGGACAAAGATTCCGACCAGGTCAGGTACATGAACTCCGAAGATTTAAAAAAAATACAAACTCCTTTAAAAGACAAATATCGCGAAGCTCCGGACTCAGCGGTTTATACATTAAAAGCAAAAGGTAAATTAGGCGAAGGTATCTCTTGTAAAGTAGAGACGGGTCGGGCCTTGGCAGACGCAGGACTACATCCCGCTACTGGTGGAACTGGTATGCTTGCTTGTTCAGGGGATTTACTTTTAGAAGCTTTGGTCGCCTGTGCTGGTGTAACATTAGGCGCGGTCGCCACTTCTATCGGGATAAATATCAAAGAAGCGTCTGTAAGAGCCGAAGGAGATTTGGATTTTAGGGGAACGTTAGGAGTTTCTAAAGAAGTCCCTGTCGGTTTTAAAGATATTAGATTGTATTTCGAATTAAATTCGGATGCTGATCAAGAAAAGATCCAAACATTATTAAAACTTACTGAGAGATATTGTGTGGTTTACCAAACGATTGTTTCTGGAACAAAGATCAATACAGAGATCAAAAATAGTTCTACTCTTGTGTGAGATTTTATTTTTCTTTTTCTGTAAAAGACCAATACACATAGAGTATAGCAGTTAAGATACCGAGTGCAACCATCTGTCCTAAATGAACAGTGGTTGCATATACCAAACCTTCTGAACTTTCTCTGCCTAATAATACAAAACCGGATGTTATAGATGCGTGATATACCCCCGCACCTGATGGTGCAGAAGGTACCATCACTCCCACAGCTCCACAGAACATAATAAATACAGTTTCTAACGGACTTAAATGGATCCCTACTAAGTATTGTAAAAGAGTATAATGGATGGCATATCCTAAAAGCCAGGTACAGGCAGTCAAAATTCCGTAGCTGGAAACATTACGAAAAGTTAAAAAACTTCCGAGTTCGGTTACTTGAGGTGCTAATTTTTCCGTAAAGAATTCCTTCTTTCCAATTTTAGAAAATAGAAATTCTCCGAAAGTGATGAGATCTTTATGAAATAGTCGAACGATTACAAGTGCGGAGAAGATCCCGAATATCCCAAGTAATGGAAATAGAATTTTTGTTTCGGAACCGTTTACTCCTAAAATAAAAAGGGCACCTAATCCCGCGCAGAAAATAAAGGAGAAGTCTAAGACCTTTTCTAAAAAGATCCCGCTGACTAAATTTCCATAACCAATACTCTCACCTTTTTTACAAAGATAGAGACGAAAAATATCTCCTCCTCTTGCAGGTAAGAATTGATTTGCTCCCACTCCAATATAAGCGGAGAGAAGTGCAGTCTTGAAAGGAACTTTTTTATTTAATAATAAATACCATCTCCAAGAGAATAAATATAATCCCCAAAGAATAGCCACGAAGAATGGAATTAAGAAGATAGGTTTCCATCTTTCTAAAATAGAAGTAAAACCCGAGAGATCTAGGTTCCAAAATAGAAAACCCAGAGATAAAACACTGATCCCGAATCCGAGTAATAATTTTTTCAAAATAGATCCTCGTTGCAGATCAGCCAGGAGGCCATTTCATTTGTCTTCCACCGAGTATATGAAAATGAAGATGGAATACCGTTTGGCCACCTAGTAGGCCCATATTGTTCACAATTCGGAAACCTTCTTTATTGAGTCCTAGAGATCTTGCGATTTCTGTGGCTCTATATAAAATTTCCCCGAGAAGAGCCTTGTCCTCTGCGTTAGTTTTATCTATGTCCACGATATGTTTTTTAGGAATAACTAAAACATGAGTGGGAGCCTGAGGGGAAATATCATGAAAAGCTAATAGATTCTCATCCTCAAAGATGATCTTAGCTGGGATTTCTTTATTGATAAGTTTGCAAAATATACAGGAATCTGTCATGTTTTACTATCCAAACATAAACTTGCTGCTCCCAGGGCGCCAGTGACTGATTCTCCCGGAAGGATCTTTACGTATTCTTTGAATATGGGAAATATGATTTCTCTCACCCTGTTTTCAAGTCGTTTTCCGAAAAAGGAATAGGACTTAGCTATACCTCCAGATAATACAATATGTTCCGGATTTAGTAAATGGATTAGATTACGAATGAGTTGCGCTAAACATTCTATCCCTTCTTCCAAGATCTCGTTTGCTTCTTTATGATGTTTAGAAGCTAGATCGAAAAGGGTTTCTATATCAGTAAGTTTGGAACCTGTCTTTTCTAAGAACCGAGAAGAGAATCCGCTGGCACTGAAGTAGGCTTCTGCACATCCTCGTTGGCCGCATCCGCAAAGTGCTCCTCCTGGGTGAATCGTAGTATGTCCTACTTCCATTGAATTCCCAAGATAACCATCGAATAGTTTACCTTGGAAAACCCATCCGCCGCCTAGTCCGGTTCCTAGTGTAAGAACGATCAGATTGGAAGAAGTTTTGCCTTCTCCAAACCAATACTCTCCCAGGGCCGCACAGTTTGCATCATTATCATAATAAACTGGAATACCGAACTTCTTCTTTAAAAAATCGACTAAGGGGACATTTTTTAATAAGGGAAGATTTGCGGAAGAGATCAATATTCCATTTTCTTTATCTATTGGCCCCGGACTTCCTATTCCAATACCTTTTACTTGATCTGTGGAACTTGAAATGAGTTCAGAGATCTGTTCTTCCAATATGGACAAAAAGTGTTTAGAATCCATTTCTGGTCCGGTCTTTCGATCTGAATGAGAAATGATCTTGCCGGATGGATTTGTAAGACAGGCTTTTATACTTTGGGCGCCGATATCCACGCCTATAATAGAACTCATTTAACGACTCTGGTAAAACTTCCTTCTCTCATTTCGTAGATCGTCTTAGCATCGAATGCAAGATTCATATCGTGGGTCACAAGCAGGATTGTGAGTCCTCTGGAATTAAAGTCTGAGAGAAGTTTACGTACTAATTCACTATTTTCTGGATCCAAGTCACCGGAAGGTTCGTCAGCAAGAAGCATTTCAGGTTCATTGATAAGTGCTCTGGCGATTGCAGTCATCTGGATCTGTCCTCCGGAAAGACTGCTCGGAAGTTGGTTTCTTATCGTATGAAGATTCAAACTGGAGATTAGATATTCACATTTTTCTCTGTATTCTTGTTCTTCGAATTTTCCAACGAGTAATGCAGGAAGAAGAATATTTTCTTCTACAGTTAGGTGAGAAACCAATTCTGAAAATTGGAAGATCAATCCTATGTTTTTTGCTCTGAATCTGGCGAGTTCCCCTTTAGTCATGGAGGAAAGTTTTAAAGTGTCGAAGTAAATTTCTCCGGAACTACTGGATAACATACCAGTGATCATGGAAAGTAATGTGGTTTTTCCGGAACCGGAGGGTCCTACGATCGCGACATAGTCGGATTGATTGATATCGAAGGAGATCGCGTTGACTGCCTTGGTGGAACCATAATGCCTGGAGAGATTATTAATCCTTAGGATCATTTTCCCCTCCGAATTGATCTATAAGGATCAACCAAGGTGTATAAATAGGCAACGAGTGCGCTAATTCCACCGATCAGTAAGGCTTCCGAACCCAAACTTGCTAAATAATCGAGAGGGGAGACCAACTCTGACTTCCCGATAGGGATAAAAACGCTTAAAATTAAGGAGAATAAGAACCCGATCCCGTGTATGATCCATAGTTCCACTGTTTGTAAGAGCACGACTCCCTGTCTATTTCCGCCAACGGCCATCATAATACCGTTATCCCCGGAACGAGTCATCACCCGGACTATGCTCATAAAAATTAAAGCAAGGCCGCAAAGAGATAAAACCAAGTACGGAGAATTCAGAAATAGATCGATACTAGAAACGTCCGTGGGTCTTTTTTCCGTACGAAGGGAGAAAAATCCGAATAAAAATCCGTAGGCGAAAAACGTCGAGAATACGACGTGCAATACACTGGTGATCCAGTCCCGGAGAAAAAGGGAAAATGCAAACCTCAGGTAAGTGATTCTTCCCATCGGGAGCAGGATATTGAAAACGTTTGATTTTATCCAACATTTATTTAGTTAATAGCAGAAATTCCGAAAAATGATCTTTGTAATTCTCGTAGCAGCTGGAATCATCCTGATAGTCGCAGCAGGTTCCTTTCTCATTCAATCCAAAAAGGATTCATTTGAGAAAGCTCTAGCTTTGGCGGCCATGGGAAATTACGTCGACTCTCGAATCCTCATCCGAGATATTTTAGATTCCAATCCATCTAACACCAGGGCTCATTTTATCATGGCGAAAATTTACGCCATGGAGGGCGATTATAATAACGAAGCAAAACATTTAGATCGGATCAAAAAGATTGGAAGCTTCGATAAGGAAATTTCAGAAGTAGCAGTTTCCAATCGTCTCGCAGATATATATTACCAACAAGATTTATATGAAGAAGCGGTATTCCATTATTCGGATACCCTTTCAGTAGACCCGGATAACCTAGAGGCTTGTATCAGAATTGGTTTTATGGCAATCGGTCAGAAAGAATTTGGGATCGCAGATAAATTCCTCTCCAGAATCCCCGATGAGAAGATCAAAATGCCTGCCTTACTTTTAGGAAAAGGTGTGGTCGCAGGGATCTTAAGAAAAGGGGATCCGAAGTTCTATTTCCAAAAAGCATTCGAAGAAGATCCAACATCTTCCGTAGGTGGATTTTTATACGCGGTTTCTTTGTCTAGAGCGGGAGAACACGATGAGGCGATCCGTGTAGCAAACTCTGTGGTAGATGTTGTCACAGATGAGTATGTTCGTTACACATTATTCCAATTCATCATGTTGGAATTTATATTAAAAGGAAATTGGAACGAAGCTCTAAAACATGCCAGGCTTTGTATGGAGATAGCTCGGAATAACGGATGGAAACAGGAGATGATAGACTCTGATTTTCACTTCGCTCTAGTAGCCGTTCATATGGGAAGATTAGAAGACGCCAGCGAATATCTGATCGAAGCGGAATCTGAAAGAGTGGATGACGATCGTATCATTGAACTCGCAAATTATAAATACCAAGTAGAAACCAAAAGATTGGAACTTGGAAAAGTTTCCAAGAGTGGATTTCTTCCAGAGCAAGAGCTTGGAAAATTATTCGCGGAACTATTTCCGGTAGAACGTTATTATGAGATCTCAGGTTTAAAATCTTCCAAGTCCTTCCATATCAAAGGAATCATAGATGAAGAAGGTAATAAGATCGTAATCGACGTGAATAAGATCGGGATCAGTGCCATGGACCATTATAGGTCCTTGAAAGGTGTAGATTTCAAAAACTTATGCGTGAAGGTAGTTCTTGCCCTGAATTATACAGTGAGTAGAGAGATCCCGAACAAGGAAGGTGACGGGGTCAATTTCCAAGGTTTGAACAAAACTGACAAAGAGACCAGAGCACTTTTCAAATTCAGAAAATGGAAGGACGCTAAAATTTCTGATATATTCTTAAGGGATACCTTGGGCCAGGTAAAAGATATGGCATTGGACAAGGCATTCATTATTGGAGATGCGGACTTCACAGAAGGCGCTCGCCGATTTTTAGCGGATAATCCGTCCAGACTTTCTGTGCTCTACGGAAAAGACTTAGAAGAACTTTTAAAAAAGGCACTGAAATCCCAAGGCTAAAGGGAACCTTCAGTTTTATTAGGGGTCCTAATCATGTTCCATCTATCTTTTTGCGGATCTGTTTTGTTCAGAGGACTATTACTTCTAATATTATTACAAATTTCTTGCGTTACGAAAGGCGAAACTTCTCTTTTTGCTAAGCGAAGTCCTGAAATTGCTCCAGTTGTTACTAAAGGAAAAGTTTTCCTCGCAGGACATACAGGAGAACATTCTAATGACACAGAAGAGATCCTAAAACTAGTACAACGTCTTGTTTCAGGGACGATCTCAAGAGATCTGAATTTTTTACCTGAGATAGTATCCAAGAAAGACGGGATCTACCTGGACATAAAAGGGAATTGGACCAGAGAACAACTTATACAAGAAATTGCGACTGCAGATAATTATTTTCGCATATACTTTTTCGATCGAGATCTACTAGAAAAACAGAAAAACTCTAAGGATGTGAGAACAGTCCGTGATTTGTTACTATCCTCCGGAGGGATCGAGGTCGATTTTTATTACGAGAGCAAGAACGCTTGTGAGTTAAAACTCAAATTTAAAGAGAACCAGAAACTAGAAAGGGAACTGATCAATCCATATTTCATAAAGCAAGACGGGAAATGGTACTTATTCCGGCTTTTCTAAAATGAAATCTTCTAAAAAGGCAAACGGACTTGCGGTATCAGGGCTTGATATTGAAATAGTCATAAGGAAAGAGGATGCAAGACTTCCAATCGGGACACGAACAAGATCTACTCGATAAGACTTCCTATAGTAAGAAAAGAAGTTGGATCCTTCTTTCTGTTTTCGCTGCTTCTTCCTTCTTATTTCCTTTCGGGACACTCGTATTTCCGGAAACGATCCCTTTCGAAACAACTAGCGAAGATAAAAAGGGAAGCACGGTTAATAAACCGAACCAAACGACTCCATTAACTAATACTTCCGCAAGTGTAAGTCCAACTGCTGGCAAGGTCATAGACTGGGATGTGGATCGTCTGACCGAATATGCGATCTCAAACAACCCTTTGTATTTATCCGAAAAACAAAATATGGGGATCGAGAGAGGGCGGGTGATCACCGCTTCCTTATACCGAAATCCAGTCATTCAATTCCAACAACAGTTCATTGGAGGAACTCCTAACTCACAAGGTGGAAGTCCGGAAACGGCGCCTGGTATGTACCAAGAAGTGGACGTATATGGAGTTGTTCCTCTAAGAACTAGAGTAGCTAAAAAATCATTCGAAGCCTCCATCCAAGACTTCCGAAATTTTGATCGGATCTTTAGAATGAGACTTCGTCAGAATTATTGGGCATTCGTATTTCTTACTCTTCTAGTAGATACAAACAAAGAATTCTACGAAAACTATAGTGACCTTTTAGAACTTACAAAGTTTAGAGTACAGAAGGGAGACATCTCTCCTTTAGAATTCGAACGCCTTGAATTAGAAAGGATACAGGTAGAAAAATTCTACCGTGACGCGATCGTGCGCAGACAAGTGATCGAAAAAGATCTACGTATCCTTTCCGGATTATCTGAAGAAGAGGGCGTATTCGCATTCAAAGTCGATTCCATGAAGTTCAGACCTTTGGAAGAAATGGGGCTTCATCTAAAAGAAGATTTTCCTTCTATAGAACGTCCAGATCTAACCGCCTTGGAGCAAAGACTTCAAGAGAAGAAGATGAACATAGAACTGCAAAGAAGGGAATCTTACGGCTGGTTGCAGTTAGGTGGAGAATGGAGGGTCAAAGGTGGGGAAAATTATGGAGGAGTATTTGCTTCCATTCCAATTCCTTTGAACGATAGAGGCCAAGGAAAGGTATATTCTGCTAAAGAAGAATATAGAAAATTCGAATTGGCCTTGGATGCAAAAAAAAGAGAAATAATGGCTGAGATAGAAGCCGCTAAAAAAGAACTCTTAGCGAGAGAGGAACTCTTAACCAAATACGAAAGGATCAATCTTCTTCAAAAGAACAAACAATTAGAAGAGAAATCCAGAATTGCATATGTCCGCGGCGCCTCAGATCAAGTAACCTTCCTCCAAGCAGAAAAAAACTACCTCACCATCCTCAGAGAATATTACGACCTACTATATTTATATTTTAATGCGGTAGAAAACTATAAGGCCGCAACCGGAAAAATCGCGGAAATTTCTTCGGCAAACAAGGCGCAGGGAGAATAACAATGAAACTATTATTCCAAAAATATAAAGTGCTTATCGTCTTAGCCTTGGGGATCACGATCGCGTTTTTCGGGTTCAAATACCTTTCAAAAAAGAAACCTGAAAAAAAGATCACTGAAGAAAACAAAAATGTATTCACAGTTCCGGAAGATGTAATCAGAAGGCATCCGCTTACTTATGTTGGTTTAAAAGAAGTCTCTCAATTCGAAGAACTTGCATTGCCTGGTAGGATTACTTACGATCCGGAAAGTATGGCAAAGGTAGGCTCACAAGTCGAAGCCAGGATAAAAAAAGTTTTGGTCAAAGAAGGAGACAGAGTCAGCCAAGGATCTCCATTAGCAATTTTATCTTCCATCCAATTGGGAGAGGTCGAAGCAGCTTATGTAAAAGCGAGAGCCTCTTTGGACGCATTAAAGATGCAAGCGGATCGTGCTAAGGAACTTTTTGAAATGAAAGTTACTTCTGCAAAAGAATACGAGTTCGCTACAATGCAGTATAAAACTGCAAGAACCGAAGTGGAGACCACTCGTATCAAGTTGGACAATTACGGTCTGACTCCTTCTGAAATAGAAGGAATTGAAAGAGGGATTTATGTTTCATCTAACCTAATCCTAAGAAGTCCTATCAATGGAGAAGTTACCGAAAGAAAAGCAATCCTGGGGCAACAAGTAACTCGTAACGAAGAATTATTCACAATCGCTAACTTAAGTCATCTTTGGGTTTTGTTAGATGTATATGAAAAAGATCTAGGTGGAGTGAGAGAAGGAGCACAGGCGACTATCTTTCCTTTAGGGGATGAAAATAGTAGCGTCCAAATCCAAGGGAAAGTGGGTTATGTAGGAACGGTTTTAGATAACGTAAAACGTACCGCAAAACTCAGGATCATGGTTTCTAATAAAGGAAACAAATTAAAGCCAGGTCAAACTGTGACAGCAAAAGTTGCCGGTCTTGTGGTGAGCGCTGGAGGTGGAAAACGTAAGATGGTCCCTCTAGAAGCAGTTCACGAGATAGAAGGGAAATTTTTCGTATTCGTTCCTCATGGAGAAGGTAGTTTCGAAGCGGTTAACGTAATCGTAGGAGACACGATCGAAGACGATATCATCATCTTAGGCGGGCTTCCTGATGGCTCGGAAGTAGTTTCAAAGGGCTCCTTTGTCCTTAAGAGTGAATACCTTAAGTTTTAATATTTAAAATATCTATACCAAAAAAGTACTTGCGCAACATTTATTCACTAATAACTTGTTAAGCATGAAAGATCTAACGGAAAAGCAACTCGCTGTTTTGCAGTTTATTACCAATGTAATTAAAGAAAGGGGCTTTCCGCCAACGATCCGAGAGATTGGAGATGAGTTTGGGATTACGGCAAAGGGTGCCTACGATCACCTAAAAGCCATCGAGAAGAAAGGATATCTCAAAACCTCCAAGAACCAATCCAGAGCCATAGAGCTTACCCGCCAAAGTCCATTCGAAAGTTTACCAGTTCCAACTCCAAGCATTCCTCTTCTAGGTAGAGTAGCCGCTGGACTCCCTATCCTGGCCGAAGAAAATATCGAAGCTTATATCCCAGTTCCGGAAGAGATGGCCTCTAAAGGGATTACCTTTGCGCTTAAAGTGCAAGGAGATTCTATGATAGAGGCAGGGATCAATGATGGAGATGTGGCGATTATCCAGAAAAAGGATATAGCTCGAAATGGAGAGATCGTAGTCGCACTGATCGAAGACGAAGCTACTCTAAAAGTATATTTTAAAGAAGCAGATCATATTCGTTTGGAAGCTAGAAATCCAAAATACAAACCAATTCGTAGTAAAAAAGTTACCATTGTAGGAAAACTGATCGGCCTTTATCGTTCCTATTGATAGGCACTCCGGATTTCGGAGTTGACATTAACCGTTGAGAGAGGAAAGATTTTGAAAGAGTGAACTATCTTTCCTTTTTCCGCGTATTCGCGGCATTCCTTTTATTACTTCTATTATTCGATTGCGCCTCCCGAAAAAAAGAGATCGGAGATAAGGATTTAAAACTAGTCCTAGAATATCTTACCGAAGCTCGTCTTGCGGAAAGATTGAATTATACTTCCGAACAAATCATTCGAAAGGATTCCGAAATTTTGGAAGCTGCCTGCGAAAGATATCAACTAGATAAGGATTCCGTAATGGAACAAATTCGAATCAAATATCCGAAGACATACTTCGCATTGGTCGGCAAAGATGAAGAGTAAGGAAAGATTTGCCTGGATCAGTTTGGTTCTGATCCTATTTACAACACTCGTATTTCGTCCAGTCCATGCAAAAGCGGTTTCCGAAACTGCCGAAAAATATCTGCAATTATTCCATGAGGTTTTCGGACTCATGCAAAATGGTTATGTAGAAACCATAGACGAAGAAAAAGTATTTTTAGGTGCGATCAAAGGAATGTTGGGGTCTCTAGGAGATCCTCATTCTTCTTTCTTGGAAGAGGAAGAATACAGACAAATGCGGGAAGAAACTCGTGGATCTTTCGGCGGAGTCGGTATGGAAGTGGCTTATACGGATGGAGCAATTGTGGTTGTTTCTCCAATTGAAGACACGCCTGCAATGAAAGCAGGTATCTTACCTCAAGATAGGATTATAGAAATAGACGGAAAAAGTACAGCAAACTTGGGCTATGCAGAAGGGATCAAACTAATGCGTGGAAAGCCTGGAAGTTCCGTAAGTATTAAGGTTGAAAGGAAAAATATCAAAGAGCCTTTGCAATTCACCTTAGTGCGAGAAAACATCAAGATACGATATGTTCGTTCCTACTTCTTTGAAAAAGAAAAAGTGGGTTATCTCCGTTTGAACCAATTCATGGGAGAAAACACATTAGAAGAATTTAAAAAACATCTAAAACTACTCGCGGATAAAAAATCAGAAGGCCTGATTGTGGATTTAAGAATGAATCCAGGCGGGTTACTGCCTTTGTCTGTAGCATTATCTGATATTTTTCTTCCGGAAGGATTAGATATAGTTTCCGTTAAAGGGAGAGGAGGAGAGCTTGCAGACGTTTCCAAGTCAACTGGTAGTGGGGATAAATATACCACAATACCATTGGTTGTTCTGATCAACGAAGGTTCTGCTTCTGCTTCTGAAATTTTTGCCGGGGCTATACAGGATCATAAGCGAGGGAAAATTGTAGGGGTTACTTCTTTCGGAAAAGGTTCCGTTCAGATTGTTTATCCACTTTCTTTTGGAATGGCAGTTAAACTTACAGTCCAAAAGTATTATACTCCTTCTGGCAAATCACTTCATGGAAAAGGTATACAGCCGGATGTGATTGTAAAAGGAATTGAACCTAACGAAGACGATCGTTTTTATCTTAGAAAGATGACCGAGAAAAAGTTACTCGATCAACTTGCTTCAAAATATCCTGAGTATAATGAGCAGAACTTTTTAAATTTCGAAAAAGCACTTAAAGAGCAAGGGATCAAACTTAGCTCTGATGTTGCCAGAGCAGTGTATAAAAATAAAACTCAGGCGGAAAAAGACAGAACTATGACTGATTTGGAATTAGATCCTCAATTGAAAAAGGCAGTGGATCTACTTTCTTCCAAATCTTAATTATGATCGGTCTTGGAATAGAGACTAGCTGCGATGAAACCAGTCTAGCTATTGTGAAAGATGGGAAAGAATTACTTTCCCTGAAAATTTTCAGCCAAATAGATCTACATAAACCTTTTAGAGGGATTGTTCCGGAGATCGCTTCCCGCGCTCACTTAGAGAAAATCAATCCTCTTCTCTCTGAAGTTTTAGAAGAATCTAAACTTAAACTTTCCGATTTGAATTATGTGGCTGTGACCAGATCTCCAGGGCTTACTGGTTCGCTTATGATAGGCGCACAATTAGCAAGATCCATTCATGCAGTGTATGGAACACCTATCGTTCCACTTTGTCATTTACAGGCCCATTTCGCAGTGTTACATTTAGAAGAAGTGGAGCCAGTCTTTCCGGTATTAGGTTTACTTCTTTCCGGTGGGAACTCTGCTATCTATAAAATCCCTCATTTTGGCAAAATGGAAGTGGTGGGAGATACAATGGATGATGCTTTGGGAGAAGCATTTGATAAGGTGGCCGGTTTATTGTCTCTACCTTATCCAGGTGGACCTCCTATTGAAAAGGAAGCATCAAAGTATGTTCCTGAGCCTAAGGAAAAAGATCTTTTACCTCCACTTCTTAGGAATCTGGAGCAGGATCGTGTAGCTTTCTCTTTTTCAGGTTTAAAAACGGCGGTTTCTCATTTGATCGCAAAACGACCGGATCTGTCCACTCAGGCTGTATGTTATCATTTCCAAAAGACTGCGTTTGAACTTGTGGAAAGAAATTTAAAACGCGCAGTCTCCATTACTGGGATTAAAAGAATCGTAGCGGGTGGAGGGGTCTTAGCGAATTCTACACTTCGTAACAGATTATCTCAATTCGCGGAAAAAAATTCCCTGGAATTTTTTTCTCCCCAAAAAAAGATCTACTGCACGGATAACGGCGCGATGGTAGCTGCCCTCGGCTACTATCTATTTAAACAGGGATATTCTAAGAGTTTGGACTTTACAGTAAGTCCGGTAAGGCAGGAGACCTATATATGAATCGCAGGATACATTGGATTCCAAATATGATCACCCTCGGGAACTTGAGTATGGGATTTGTTTCCATTCTTATTGCTTCTGAGGCAACAGGTAACGGACCTCAATCCTATATACTCTCCGGATTTTTTATCTTACTCGCAGCAATCTGCGATGGGTTAGATGGAATGGTGGCAAGAGCTTTGGATGCAACTAGCGAACTAGGTGCTGATCTTGATAGTCTTGCAGATCTAACTGCATTCGGTATCGCACCTGGATTCCTTTTTTATAATATGGTTCTTGGAGAATACAAGATTGATGTTTTCGGAAAAGAAGACCTTTTCCCGATTGGAATGCTGATCGCTGCGATCTTTCCTGCTTGTGCCGCATATAGATTAGCAAGATTTAATGTTGCTCATGATCCTTCTTCCTTTACAGGTTTGCCATCTCCTATTGCGGGAATTACTATCGGTTTTCTTCCGATTTTTTTAGGAAAAGACCATACTCTTCCTCATTGGTTGGGAATACCTCTGTTTATCCTAATCGCTTTTTTAATGGTTTCTAATGTTCGTTATGGAAAGCCTCAGGTGGCAATCCGCTCCAAGCTTACTCCATTACGTGCTAGTTTGATGCTCGGTGCAGCTTTGATCGCTCTATTCTTTATTGGAATTGCTCGTTGGCCTTGGCTTGTTTACGGGCTGATTTGTTTGTATATCTTCTCCGGATTATTAACTTTCTTAATCCATATTATCCAGGAACTAAGAGTAAAACTAGACTAAAAGTTTTCCTCTAAACTTTAGATTTTTATAAAGAGAAGTAGTCGAAAGGCCGCTTCTCTTTTTTATATCCGTCGCCTTTTAATCGAATAGAGGAATATACACCTGGAATCGCATACTTACACCGTCACCACTACCTTCCTTCTCTCTTGTATGGCGTATATGAATTGAGAAGTAAGGATGAAATATCCGTAAAAAAGAATAAAAGGATTTGTCCGTCACAACCAATCCAGTTTCCTCCGGAGTGATGGATTCCTCTGCGAATGCTGGATATAAATTTTTCTCTTCTGCATATATAAGGCTCGAGTAGATTTTCCAATTTTTACCTATAGAAATTTGTAATCCTGCTTCGGTAAGTTTATCTCCGTTTTTTCTCCACTCTTGGCCTAGTTCCCATCTCCAAAACTTTCTCTGGTAAGATACATAGACCCCCTTCGCAAAAATCCAAGAAGTATGATCCGAAAAAGAATAGGCTCTGGCTTGAGCAAGGATCGCGAACCAAGGAAATTCCAAAATTTCCATCCTGCCTAAAATGGATTGAGCAGTGTAGATCTCTTTTCCTTCGGAAGAATATCGACTCGATTCGGCGAATTGTAATCTTCTATAAGGACCTGGTTCCCAAACGAATCTGAATAATTCTGCTTTTTCTTCCGGATCGGTTCTTTCCGAGAGCTGGAAGAGTTGTCCCGATCTTCCTCTAAATCCAGAAGCGAATATCCTTTTGTCTTTTTCTTTATCCGACCAAGCAGCCGATACAATTCCTTGAGGATCGCCTTTAGTCCCGAATATTTCGGTCCTGAACCAATATGGTCTTTTCTCTGATTTTCTTTCCTCGGAAGAAGGGAATTCTAAAAGTATGAATCCTTCCTTTGTTTGGGGAGAGTATGCTAACTCTAAATAGTTTTTATATGGTTTGAAGAAGAAGCCTGGCCGCTTATTCGCGGAAGCCTCTGCATAATAAGTTCCTAATGTACTTTCTCCGAATTTTAATCCTAAAAATCCCGTTCTAACGGTTGGTTGTTCTAAAAACCAGAAGGAGGAAAAATCGAATTTCTCTCTTAAAAAGAAAAAATGATTTAAGGGTCTGAATCGATTCCCATAAGAAAGATAAACATGTTTATTTTCGAATAGATAAGAGCCTAAGGTTGTTTCTCCTCTTTTTTCCAAGAATACTTTGTGTTTAGAACATTCTTCATCAGGAAGGATCAAAATAAAATTTCTGAAACAAACTTCTCCCCTGAACCAAACCGTCTCTTGTCTTTTGGTATTATACCTGGAATCATATCCTGAAAAGGAAACTCCTATAGAAAAAGGAGCGGGTAGGTTTTCCGCTGCTAGAATATTCGAAAAAAAGAATAATACGAAAAGGGATTTTTTCATTTAGAAACCCCTTTTGGTTCGGATCAGTTTGTTAATTTTTCTTCTTTTGAGTTCGGGAATTGAATCCAGATATGTTTCGAATTTTTCGGCGGGGCCTTTGGAATAGGAAGAAATAGAAATGGATTCTTGTAAGGAAAATCCAAGTCTTAGTAACTCTTCTGCTTCTAAGGAAGGATAAATATTCGTTCTTTCAGCCTGGGCTTGCGGTGGAGCTGTAAGTTTGGGATCTTCTTCTTTTTTATAAAATGGAGAAAATCCGAATCCTATAAATCCGATTGGATCTTTCTCTGATTCGAAACCTTCTACCTGACCTAAAAATCCCTCCCAGTTCCCATAAACTACAATTGAGATTCTATCTTCAGGATCGAATGAGCGACTTCGGATCCTTTCGTAACCTAGGCTTATCCTGAATTCCGAGTTTTGGGAGGAGCCAAGTAGTACACCTACAGAATTTTCTTCCTGGTTCTTTCTTCCAAAAAGATCCCAACTGAGTTTAGAATTATAGATACCTAAAGAAGTAAAATAAGAAGAAGGTTCCGAACCTTCTGCTCCGAATTTAAACCTAAAACCGAAGTCGCGATACAGTTCTGCTTGGTAACCTAAGGAAACTGTTTCGAAAAATTTCCCTTCTTTGTTTCGGCTACTTCTAACATAAGAGAGTCTATATTCCTCTTTTGAGCCGAATGAGAATGGGAGCTGTAGAGAAATTCCTGACAGCGGAACTTCTTCTTTTTCATATATTCCAAAAAGGGATATTTCCCCGCCTTTCCACCAAGGACGAAACCAAACCTCCGCGGGTATATTTCGATCGAATCCGAATATAAAAGCGCTGGGAAGAAGAAGGATGGCTAAATGTAGGAACCTCATTCCCGAGACGGGTCAAACTCAATGGGAGGCGATTGCGGTTTTTACGGAATTAGGTGATTTTTTCCAGATTGTTAACCCTACTGAACTCAGGATTTGTCCGGGCTGCGAATAGAATGGATCTTGTGAATGAGAAGGTGCCGGGCAGATATTCGGAAATTTCTCTAAAAAATCACAGTAAACGCTTGACGGTAACTATAAATGCGTATAGTATATTAATAACCGTTTAGTAGATTATTGGTGTGAAAATTTCAATTTATGTCGTCTAAATAGACGAGGGAAAGAAAGTTATGATGATTCGATCTCTACAAGATTCAGGTGCTTACGAAAGAAGCCGTAAAGGTCTCGCTGGAGCGGGATTCGATTGGAGGGAAAAAGTTCGTTCTTCTGAACCGAACTCTAAGACCTTCGCGGACTATTTGGAAGAATCTTTCCAAGGGGACTTGGTCCAGGATGGAAATTGGTTCTCTGAAACACTTTCCGAGCTGAGTAAGAAGAACCTGAGAAAAATCTAAACTTGGCTGAGCGCTGGGGCTCAGGCTTAGATCCTAGATCTCGTATCCTTCATGATGCGGATGATCTAGAAGATTGGGAGCTGATTGCCGTTCTTTTAGGCAAAGGGAGCAGGGGCCTTCCTGTCGAAGATCTCAGCCGAGATATTCTAAAAATGTCCCGAGGATTGGGGGGACTTCTCTCATCCAATATTCCTAGAAATTTTCATATCAACGGTTTGGGTAAGGCAAAACTCACTTCCTTACTAGCCGCTTTAGAACTTGCTAAAAGACTCAAATACGAATCGATCCGAATGTCGGGTTATAATCCGAAAACTCTTTCCTCTTATTTGCAGGGTTTATTCACCCCTTTAAAAAGAGAATGTTTTGTTTTAGCTACTATTTCTCCGGCGGGAGATCTTTTAAGAGCGGAGATTGTCTCCAAGGGTAGTTTGGAAGAAGTGGGAGTTCTCCCAAGAGACCTGGTCCGGATCGTGCTCAATGACGAGGCATCCCAGGCGATACTGGCCCATAATCATCCCGGCATGATCTGTTATCCAAGCCAAGAAGACTGGGAAGTTTATTTCAACTTAAAGAACTTACTTGCTAATTTGGATGTGGAGCTCTTAGACCATTGGATTTTTGGAATTGACGGGATCTTTTCTTGTAAACAATCTACTCGACTAGAAGAGAACTGATCTATTTCTCCTCTTAAATTCCAATCCTAGGTTTTAGAGTGACCTCTTTCGTTTTTTTGCGTAATCTCAGAATTTTATCGGTGCTTGTCAGAAGGGATTATGCATTGCAGTACGCTGGCTCCGCGTTGGGTCTGGCCTGGATGTTCCTACAAAACGTAAGTTTGATCTTAATTTATACGATCGTATTTTATTTCATTGGGCTCAGACCCCAAGGTGAAAACTCAATAGAATATTTTTCTAATGTACTTAGTGGACTTTTGTTCTGGATCCCTCTACAAGAATATCTGATTAGGGGCACAGGAATTCTCACTGATAACAGACAATTAATCAAAAGATCTCCTCTTGGTCCCGAAATTTTTCTTTGGATCCCTTTCGTGCAGTTTTTACTGCATTGGATTGTGACTTCTATTCCTATATTTATCTTTTTGGCTTGGGCAGGAAAGCTTGGGATTTGGAGTTTACCTCTTTCTTTTATTTCCATGTTTTGTACCGGATTATTTCTGGCCTGCCTCCAAAGTTATTTGGCTCGTGTGAATATTATTCTTAGGGATATTTCTCCTTTGGTTAGATTATTGACCCAGTTTTTGTTTTGGGGTTTGCCGATCCTTTACGAATCAAAAGGTATTTTAGGAAAATTGAATGTGTTTAATCCGTTCTTTTTTCCTTTAGAAGTTTTCAGATCTGCCTTGCTGGTAGGTTATTTACCTCAGGCTGGGTTTTTGGACTTTCTTCCTTTTCTTGGACTTTTTCTGGGGATCTTTCTATTAAGTCGTACTAAATTAAATCAGATAGTGTTGGATCACCTTTGATCAGGATAGAGAATATTTCTAAAACCTACCAGGGTTATAGTAAACCTTGGAACCGACTCTTGAGCGCGATCACCTTCGGTTATTTTGGCTTGGATGTAAAATACAAGGCACTAGATGGGATCTCTTTTTCGGCAGAAAAGGGAGAAGTAATCGGAATCATCGGTCGCAACGGAGCTGGAAAATCCACCTTACTTAAATTGCTTACTGGAGTTTCTAAAGAAGATTCCGGAAAATTAGAGAAGAAGGGAACTGTTCGTTCTATCTTAGAATTGGGCGTTGGTTTTAATCCGGAACTTTCTGGGGAAGAAAACTTATACTATAACGGTTTGGTCTGGGGATTAGACCCAGAAGAGCTGATTAAATCTTCTGAGGAAATTTTTAAGTTTTCCGGTTTGTCTGAATTTCGTAAAAGCCCTCTAAAGAATTATTCTTCCGGAATGACTATGAGATTGGGATTTGCTCTAGCTACTGCAAAACGTCCTGATATCTTGATCGTGGATGAGGCTTTGGCTGTGGGCGATGCAAGCTTTCAACAGAAAAGTTTAAACAGGTTCCGTAAGTTCTCGGAAGAAGGGACTCTTACTTTAATCGTTAGTCATGATCTAGAACTTTTAAAATCTGTATGTACTCGACTTCTTGTTTTAGAAAAAGGTAAATTGGTATTCGATGGAGATCCGATAGACGGTTTCAGAGAATACATGCAGATCATTGCATCATCGTCCTTGGATGGAAATACTAAGATCCAAGATAGGGATTCTTTAGTGGAATCTTTGGATGTAGAGATCCAATACGCGGGAAAGTCAAATCCTTCTATCCTGCCAGTAGGTGCAGAAGTTTTGTTAAGGGTAAGTGCATCGTTTCGCTCTCCTCTAGATGATCTAACCGTTGGATTCCATATTGATGATCATAGAGGGATTCGAGTTTTCGGAACGAATACATTCCACATAGGCGGTCGCCAAAAGAATCTGAAACCCAAGCAGACTGTTCAGGTTGATTTTCGTTTTCCATTAAATCTTTCTCCCGGTAAATATTCTTTAGGGATCGCATTACATTCAGGTGAAAGTCATGCAGAAGGTTCCTATCTTTGGAAGGATGGAGTTTTGCAATTCGAGCTGGAAAGATTGGATATTCCCAAATTTGAAGGCGCCGCTTGGATCCCGGTCCAGGTAGAGGCGAAAAAAGGGGATTTTTCGGGATAAATTCCTTCCCAGCCTTCTCTTTGAAAGGATTCTGGTTTTCGTATGAAAGTTTGCGTAATTGGAAGCGGCTATGTTGGCCTTGTGGCTGGAGCTTGCTTTGCGGAATATGGAAATCATGTGATCTGCGTGGATAAGGACTCTAAAAAAATAGAGGACTTGAAAAAAGGAATCATACCTATTTATGAACCTGGTCTGTCCGAATTGGTTTTGAGTAACCATAAGGAGAATCGACTGGGTTTCAGCACTTCCATCCAAGAAGGAGTAGAAGGCTCAGAAATCATTTTTATCGCTGTTGGAACTCCAACATCCGATGACGGATCCGCGGATCTAAGTGCGGTCTTCGCCGTCGCAGAACAGATCGGGAAATCAATTAACGGTTATAAAGTTATCGTAGATAAATCCACTGTTCCAGTAGGAACTGCGGCTAAAGTAAAAGAAATCATTTCTAAAAACACCAAACACGAATTCGACGTGGTATCCAATCCAGAGTTCCTGAAAGAAGGAGCCGCGATTGATGATTTCATGAAACCAGAAAGAGTTGTGATCGGTGCAGATAGTGAAAGAGCAGGAGAACTTGTTGCTCAACTTTACGCTCCATTCGTATTAAATGGAAACCCTATCATTAAAATGGGAACTGTTTCTGCGGAGTTAACTAAATACGCATGTAATGCATTTTTAGCTACTAAGATCTCATTTGCGAACGAGATTGCAAACTTATGCGAAACCGTTGGTGCAGATTACGAAGACGTAAGAAAAGGAATGGGAACCGATTCCAGGATCGGCCGTCAATTCTTGTATGCCGGTATCGGCTACGGTGGTTCTTGTTTCCCTAAAGACGTTCGTGCATTGATCCGCACTTCTGAGAATTTTTCTTCTTCTCTCCGTATCATTAGAGAAGTGGAGAGAGTGAACGAGGATCAAAAAGTTCGTTTGTACACTAAGATAGAGAACTTTTTTGGGAAAGGCCAAATCAAAGGAAAAACTCTGGCAGTTTGGGGACTGGCATTCAAGCCGGGCACAGACGATATGAGAGAGGCACCTTCTATTCCTTTATTATTAAAATTGCATGAAGAAGGAGCAAAGATCAAGGCTTTCGATCCTGTCTCTAAAGAAACTTCTGAATACTATTTCAAAGATAAGATAGAATATGCAAAAGATGCGTATGATGCATTAGAAGGTGCGGATGCTCTACTTCTACTTACAGAATGGAGAGAATTCAGAGAACCTGATTTTTCTAGAATTAAAAAATTAATGAAAGGTCATGTGATCTTTGACGGTAGAAACCAATATCGTCCGGATCATATGAAAAAAGAAGGATTCAAATACTTCTCCATCGGTAAACAATCCGTTTAAATCAAAGTCGATTCAATAAGTCCTGGATCTCTTTCTTTTCGTCCGGATCAGAACTGAGTTCCAGGGCTTTTTTTAGATCTTCTTTCGCTTCTGTTTTTTGGCCGAGAGAAGAATAAGCTCCTCCTCTATAATACAAAGCTGCTTTCGAATGTCCCGTCGGGAATTTGTCCAAATATAAAGAAAACGTTTTGATTGTTTTCTCCCAATTTTTTAATTCTGAAAAACTAAGTCCTAAATTGAATAATGCCTTATGTTTGTTCTCCGGCATTCTTGGGTCTTCAGATGCGAATGATTTATAAAAATAGTCGGCTGCCTTTTTATATTCTTTTGCTTCGAAATAATACTCTCCCACTTTTAAAAGAAGAAGATTATTATCCGGATCTTTTGTTAATTCTGCTAGAAGACTAACTTCTTTGTCCCTTTTTGAATATGCTGATCTTAAGGTTTTGATTACCATTTTGTGATCCGGCATTCCAGCGATCTTCTCTGTTAGGCTTCCATTTTTATCTAAAAATAGAAGTGTAGGGTAGCCTGTTACATCATACTTTTTCTTTAAGTTTGGAAATCTATCTCCGTCCAGCGAAAGAAGTACGAATTTAGATAATTCTGCCTTAACCTCTTTTTTAGGGTAAATTTCCTTTTTGAGAGTCTTACAGTAACCGCACCAATCCGCGTATACATCTATAAAGATGGGCTTCCCGTCCTTCTTCGCTTTATTAAAAGCTGTCTCAACGGAAGTCTCCCAAACCTCGGAGTGAACTTCGGATGTGAATACGAGGCAGATCAAGAGAAGGATGGATTGGATTTTTGAAAAGGGAAGCATTGGTCTCATCTCTTCGACCTTTTTTTCTCCGTTTCGTTTTTAAGGAAACGCAGAAATACGGAATTTTTTGTTTACCGTCAAGAATAGGTCCGGATATTCGAAGTATCTCCGGTGGTAATGATGGACTTCCTGCTTCAGTTAGAGCAAATCCTTAAAAAAAGAAAAGAAGAACTTCCCGAAAAATCCTATACTGCGGACCTCTTCCGAGGCGGCGTAGATCGTATCCTTAAGAAAGTAGGGGAAGAGGCAGGAGAAGTGATTATCGCGGCAAAAAACGCGGACAAAAAAGAACTCACTCACGAATCCGCGGATTTACTCTTTCATCTGCAGGTTCTTCTTGTGGAAAGAGGTCTTTCCCTTTCCGACATTGTAGAAGAACTTAAAAAAAGACATTCTTAATAATCAGTTCAGACTTGGAGTTTTGTCCCGCATTCAGGACAAAATTTCGCTCCGAAAATTTCTATCTTAAATCCACAGTTATGACAGAACTTTCCACCTAACTGTGGTTTTGCAGAAGTTCCCATTTTGGAAAGAGTTGCAGCCGCACCTTGACTGATCCTTTTATCCTGCTCTTCTAATTCTTTTACTAAACCAGAAGAGATGGATTTGAATTCAGTCTCGGTCAATTTTCCGGTATCGAATTCGATTTTCAGATCTTTCAGGTTATCCAGAAGAACGTCCCTTCTATCAAATAACTCGGAACTTTTGGGATCCGTTTCGTAAGGAATATGTTTGGCAAACATACTCACGTAAACGAAGGGTGCCCCTATGATGGCGACTAAAACTATATAAAAGAAAATTAATAAAAAATCCATTATTTCTGTTTCTCCTCAATTTCGGAGATGTATTTATCAAATGAGGAATGGTTTTCAGATTCTGTTGCGATTGCCGCTTTGGGAGCGGTTCTTCTTTTTAGATACAAATAGATCAGAAGTATTCCGAATGCTGCAGCAGCTGCGATACTAAAATCGATCCAGGAAGAATCTGGTTTCGCCAGAATATCAGGACCAAAACCCATGATGACTCCTTGAGCCATTCCCTGGTTTCCATTTTCTATAAACTTAGCAATTACAGGATCGGAAACCACGTCTTGACCGAACCCGTGGATCATTTTGTCTACGATCACATCAGCTGATTCTCCAGCTCTTATCCTGTTCTCTATGAACACTTTGAGTTTTGCGGAAACAGTACAATTATTGAAGGAACAACTTTTGATCGCAATAGAAGGGATACAAATACAGCGGATCCTTTCGGTTACATTATGGAATGTGCGAATATGCTCGGGATCAGTCAAATTTGTAAAAGTGGAATCTGCGTTTGCCGCACTGGCCCAAATGAAAAATCCAAAAAGTAGAATTAGAATTTTCTTATGTAGATCAGAAGAGACAAAAAACTTCATTTTTTATCTTCTCCTATTGGTAATAGGATCAGCAATCCGGATAAGAAGAACATCAAAGATCCTGCCCAGATAAATTTCACCATTGGGTTTACCCAGACTTCTAAATTTGCTACGATCTGGTTCGGGAATTTTAAGTATTTTCCTGCCTTGATCGCCGGATCTCTTGTAAAGAAGAAGTCCAAGAACATTCCAGGCAGATCCGGATTCTCGTCAGAAAGATCCGCATGTTCTATTGCTCCCAATTGTATATAAAGATCTTCTTTAGGAGTAGAAGAGATAGAAGGTTCACTTGTAGGGATATGTGTCTCGAAGTCCCCGCTCAAATGAGAGATTTGAGGGTAATATCTTCTCTCCGTCACCATAGTATCAAAACTTTTGAGTTGTTTTTTGACTTCGAAGGTAGCCTCGTGAGAAACGATTACGTTTCTATGGTTGACTCCGGACTCCGGGTCTCCGTTCACAATCGGTTTGATCTTAAGAGTGGTCGCACCTATAGTATAGTCACCTAAGATCGCAGTATCATCACTTGTATATATAAGCTCATTTGTTGGAGAAAATCTCAGGAAGTAGAAAAACTTAACTGAGGTGTTCTGCTTGAACGCGTTTCCAGCTAATCCAATAAATAAGATCACCATGGACAGGTGAACTAAATATCCGCCGTATCTTCTTTTGTTTTTAAGAAGCATTCTGAATCCAGCTTGAAGATAGTTCTCTCCGTGGATAGCGGCTCTTCTCGCCTTTATACCGTTATGATATTCTTGCGCGATACCTGCTATGGTAAAGATCCCAAGTCCTACTGTTAGGACACTGTAAACTTCTCCCAATACATCGCCTAAACTATAATCGCTGATGGAGAAATTGCTTCTGTAATACAGGATATAGATCCCTGCTCCAATAAATCCAGCGATCAAAGGTTTTAATAATGTGGTGAAAAATATCTGATCCGCACCTTTTCTCCAAGCGAGTAATGGCGCTGCTCCCATGAGTAGAATGAGTAGAATTCCTGCAGGAACTCCCCAAGAATTGAACCAAGGAGCCTTATACTCTACTCCCGATAATAAAGGAGAGAATACTCCCAAAAGAATAGAGAGTGTCGCGATCACCAAAAGAAAATTGTTTAGAAGAAAACTACCTTCTTTGGAAGTAATTGCTTCTAGGTTTCTTTCCGGTTTGAGTCTGTCTTTTCTATATATTAAAATTCCGAGATAGAATAGGAAACTTACTCCTATAAAAACTATAAATGGGGTTCCTATACTTGATTTGGAAAAAGAATGTGGTCCTTCTAAAACTCCGCTTCGAGTGATCCAGGTCCCGAGTAAACAAAAATGGAATGCTAAAATGATCAAAAGCATATTCCAAAATTTTAACATTCCTCTTCTTTCTTGGATGATCATGGAATGTAAGAATGCTGTAGACAGAAGCCAAGGCATCAAGCTTGCATTTTCTACTGGATCCCATGCCCAATAACCGCCCCAACCTAGTTCTTCATAAGCCCATTTTGATCCTAAAAGTATTCCGGTTCCCAAGAAGAACCAGGAGAAGATACTCCATCTTCTTACAAACCTAAACCAGTTCTCTGAAAGTTGCCCCGTGATCAATGCGGAAGAAGCAATTGCAAATGGGATCGCAAAACTCACATAACCAATATATAGAATCGGAGGGTGGATGATCATTGCCCAATGTTGTAAGAGTGGATTTAATCCTCTACCTGCGACTGCAGCTGGTTGGAATTCTCTGAAAGGTTGAGCATCCGGAAAGAAGATCGCTAAAAAAGAGAAGAAGCAGGTGATCACTGCTAAGGAAAGATGCATTACTGGGATTCTTTCGTTCAAAAGATCTTTTGTTTGCCAAAGAACAATGAAAGTAAATCCGGAGAGTAATAAATTCCAGAATAAGAGTGAACCAGAAGATCCAGACCAAACAGATGTCATCTTATAGAATAAAGGAAGATGTTCACTGGAATGCATCGCAACATAATAGTTGGATAGATCCGTTCTCATAAGTTGGACAACCAACACTATAAAAGCGAGTAGAACAACAGCAAAATTGGCCATCAAAGTATAACGGCCTAATTCTAAAGCTCTAGAATCGTTTTTAAAAATTCCGTAACTGGTTTGGATTATGGAAAATAATAATATGGAGAAGGAGGTGATGAGACAAACTGCGCCTAAATCATTCATTGTTCTTCTTCTTTATAACCGGCTTCGTATTTGGATGCACATTTTGCTTCTACCTTATCAGCGACTAGGACTCCGTTTTTCCAAACTCCGTCCACTCTGGCTCTAGCACCTTCTTTAAATGCGTCGGGTAATAATGTAGCTCCCGTAAAAAAAACAGGAACTTCTTTTTCGTTTAGTTGAAGGACAAACTTGGCAGTTTTTCCTTCCCGGATAAGAGAACCTAATTTTACGAATCCTCTTACTCTTAAGAGATCATCTGCTTCGTATTTTGTAGTATTCGCAGCTAAATCAGAAGCATCCAATAATGTGTAAGAAGTTTCTTTAGAGGAGAAGAATGCAATTGTTCCTAAGGAAAGTGCGATGATACTCGCAAGCACGGTAAATTTCACGTTCATTTGTGTTTAATTCCAGTCCTTAGACCAAGGATATCGGATACGGAGGGGAAGAAAAGTGGAAATACTCTCTCTAAACCTGTAAACGAATAGGCCTATTCTCTCTTTCCAGGCGATGCTTGTATTTTCCAGACTTTGGGAGGAAGGTATAAAATCGTCTATGGTCAGAATTTTGACCCTGGATCTATAGTCTGTTGGCCAAGGATGGATCTTGATTCCCGTGTTCGCAAATACCAAGAGAGATCTTTCCATATGAAATGCAGAAGTAATTAGGATCGCGGACTTCCATTTGTTTTTATGGAAAAGTTCTGCCGTTTTTTCTGCATTCTCCTTAGTGTTCCTGCTTTCATTCTCCAGAAAAACCGACTTACTTGGAACACCTAAAGATTGGAAAAATTGGAGTGCAAAGTCCGATTCCTTTCTAGTTTGGAAGAATAAGTTCCCGGAACCTCCGGTGAAAACAATACGAGGTGCCTTTCTTTTTTGAAATAATAGAACAGCGTCAGTCATTCGTTCTGCGGCAGAAGTCAACTGTACCTGTTGTTCATATAAAGCAAGGTTGTCAACAGCGCCCCCCAATACTAAAATTGCATCTGCATTCTCCAAAGTTTCCAAATGAACTGGAGGATGTTTTTCTTCCAATCCTCTGATGATCCATTGGGAAAAACTGTCCGTGGACGCTACCCAGATAATGAGAGTAGGAAGTAAAACCCAGAGCTTCTGTTTGAATTTCGGAAGTCGAAGACCGAAAAATACCAGCAAAAGTAGGCAAGCAGGTAAAGGGAATAAGAAGGCCCCCGCAAGTTTGGAGGCCGCAAAGAAGATCGTATCCATCTTTATTCTAGAAGTTTTCCACCTACCGCCCAATTTTCTCTGGAGACTTCATCGATTACGATATAGGTGGATTCAGGAGGTTTTGCGGCAACTTTCGTAAGAGTTTCGGTAAATTCTTTTGTTATCTGTTGTTTTTGCTCTTTTGTAAGTGGTCCGGCAACTTTGAGATTGATGTAAGGCATAAGTTCCTGGTGTAAATAGGTTTTTGAGGTGACTCAATGGTTTATTTCGAACGGGTATTATGCAACGGATTTTTTTCTAAAAATGGCAGGTTCGTTCAAGCCGGAATCATGGATTCGGGTATATACTGGACCTGAAATTGTGAGGAGTTTTATCCATGAAATTCGCTAAGGAAATGGCCTTCTATTCTGCGTACCACCAAGAAAAAAGAAACGTGTGGATTCACGTATTAGGAGTTCCTACCATCACCTTCACCTTATTTTTGGTGCTTAATAGATTAGAGTTAGTTAATGTTTTCGGTTATACAGTAACAGCTGCGACCGTATTCGGGATCGCTGTGCTTGCTTACTACTTCACCCTGGATTTTATTTTTGCAGCTGCAACTACTGTGGTCTTTGGATCTTTGATGTTCCTAGCTCAGTACATTACGCTGTCACTGACTGCCACAACTGCATGGAGTATCTTTGCTGTTGCTCAACTAATAGGTTGGGGAGCTCAATTCTACGGACATTTTATTTTTGAAAAAAGCCGTCCTGCTTTATTCGACAATTTATTCCAAGCAATAGTATCTGCTCCGATATTCGTAATTGCAGATGTATTCTTCGAATTGGGATATAGAAAAGATGTGCAAGAAGCAGTTCGTAAAGAATTAGCAGCACAAGGCAAACTCAAAAACTTCAGCACTGCTCATTAACATTCTCTCTTGCTTTTACGCAAACGCCCGCTATCAAGCGGGCGATTTTCTTTTTATAATATTAAGTAATTATTAAACGCAAAAATGGACAACTACGTTTGTGTTTGCACCTAAAAACTTAGAAGGTTGCACGCCAAACATTCTTTTAAAAGTCCTACTTAGATGCGCTTGATCTGCAAAACCGGCAGCATGAGAAGCCTCAGTTAGATTCCCACCTTCTTTCAAAAGTTTAGCAGCTTCATGAAGTCTTAGCCAAAGTTGGTATTGTCTTACAGGTAATCCCATCTGCAATTTGAAAACATGCATGAATCTTGTTTCTGAAAATCCCGCTTCCTTTGCGAGTTCTGGAACAGAGATAGAGCCTGGAAGAGCGGATTTCATTCGAAGAGTAGCTGATAGGATTCTGGGATCCAAAGAAACTCTGGAAGGTTTTTCCGTTCCAACACAAGCAAGTATATCTTCGAAAAGTTCCTTAGCAGCTTGGCAGTTTATATTTTCATGAAATAGGTTTTTGCATCTGGAAAGAACGGGTTCTAAGTTCTCAAAAGGGATCTCAGAGATTCCCTTTCTTCCGAACCTGGCAGCAACGGAAGCGTAATCGATACCATAAGGATCGATTTGTAAAACGATCATATCTGAATTTTCTGCAGAAAGAGTATGGTAAGTATTCGGAGCCAAAACTACCGCTTGGAATTCGAGTACATGGCCAGATTCTTCGATCACTTTGAATTTAGAGGTTAACGAGATTAGAATGGAAACTGCATAGTGAGAGTGGGGATCCGTGGTTAGTCCTTTTTGGGCCAAGAATACCCTGGCTCCGAAATAAAATAATGTTCCTATTTGAGATTCTTCCATTTCCCGAATACCGGATTATAATTTTTGAATGATTCTTTCCAGGGTTTTTTCAGGACGTTCGAATGGAAAAAAATGGGAAACATCATCCCATTGCTCCAAGCTTGAGTTTGGATTTCCTTTGATAATCTTTTTAGCAGCAGAAGGAGAACATACTTCGTATTTTCTGGGAATTGTAATATGAGTTTCTGTTTTGATCCTTCTATATTGCAGCAAACTTAAAAAACTGACTGAATTAAAAATTTTGGCCTCTAGTTCAGGAGGACAACATAAGACCCATTTATCTTCTTCTTTTTTGAAACAAGACTTTAAATAATCTTCAAATACCTTGTCGGACCAATTTGCAAATGTGGGAGTCTTTCTGAATGCTTTTTTGACAAACTCCAGATTTTTAAATTCTCTTCTTCTTTTTATAGCACCTTTTGCTAAAGGAGTATCGAAAGCTAAGGCTAGAAGAAGGTAAGCAAAATTTAATATCACAGGATCCATTGCAAAAATTTTCCGAAAGTGGTCCGGCCTTTTGTAGGAAGAAAGAAGGATGCTTGCTCCTCCCAAAGAATGTCCAATCCCCACAACATTTTTCAGATTTTCTGTTTCTATCAGTGCTAAAATTTGATCTCTAAAGAAAAACCAATCTTTCCATTCTAAGTTTGGTTCTGATTGACCATGACCACAAAAATCTAAAGCAAGAACTCTATGCGTTTCAGAAAGTTTTTGTATTAAATAAGAATAACAACCCGCAGAAAATCCATTAGCGTGAGCAATCAAGATTGGTTCCGAGGATTTATTTCCAGAATCTATATAAGATAGTTTGATCCCACGGAAGTTAAATGTTTTTCTATCCATTCAAGATTTGCCCTTGCTATTTCTTTCCCTTTGCTTTCGATGGACAGGAATTCGGAGTTTCGACCGATTCCCGAAAGAGGGATAATACACTCTTCCTAAGGGGAGATTACAAGAAAACAATAATCGAATTCTTGAGAGAGATAGATGAAATTTACGGTGATAATCATTTTCGTAGTCGCATTATTCTTCAATGCCTTAGCAAACATTTTGATTAAGGCAAGTTCTTTAGGAGATAAAACAAATACGGCTTCCGGAATCGAAGGATTGATTAAAGCATTTTTACATCCGGTTTTCTTTGCAGGACTTGCTTCTTTCGGGATCGCGTTATTGGGTTATAGATGGGTATTAGGTAACGGATTAAAATTATCGTTGGCTTATCCACTCTTCACATCTGCTGGATTTATTATAGTACTCGTAGCTTCCGCGATATTTTTTAAAGAAGAACTAAACTGGACTCAATGGACAGGAATAGGTTTGATACTCGCTGGAGTATGGTTGACCTCTGCAGAAATGTTTGTTTAAGCCATTAAGTTAAGAATTAATAAACCGAATAGAGTAGTGGTCTCGAATTCATTTTGTGACTGAGATCATTACTCCTGGAGTCTAACTACAAGAGGATAGTCGCTTCGCTCCTGAAGCCCGGGTAGCCGGACTATAAGCTAAAATTCAAACCGGTCCAAGCTTAAAGTTTTTTAACTTTATAGGATGGTATGAGTTTTATGAAAACCACCTTTCTAGTATCTTTAGTATTTCTAACCCATTGTTCCAGCTTCGGGACTTCTCCAAATATCCAAACAGATCCCCGTAATCCAATCGGATACTATGAAGGAGATCCGCTTCCTCCTAAAACTGCATTTCTAACATTCGATGACGGACCTTCCGACTGGACCTCAGATGTATTAGATGTGCTCAAAAAAGAGAATGTAAAAGCTACGTTCTTCGTATGCGGAGCTTGGTTGCCAAAGGCAAGCACAAGAGGAAATAGTTTCCGAAAATACAGAACAACACTCATCCGAATGAAAGAAGAAGGTCATACGATCGGAAATCACACGCTTGGTCATCAAAACTTCGCATATATGTCTCCGAAAAGAATCGAAAGACAATTGGACGAAAACCAAAAATTGTATGAGAATGAACTCGGAGAATATTCTGGAAAGTTAATATGGATTCGCCCCCCTTTCGGTTCTCCATATATAAAAACCAAGAATGCAACAATTAGAAAGAAAGTAAGTTCTGCCCTCCAAGGTAAAGGCCTTGTGTTCATGTGGACCAAAGAGTTCGATTCTACGGATTCCAAGGAATGGGTGAAAGGAGAATGGTATGAAAAGGGACCGAAGATCAACCCTGACGACGAGAAATTCAGAAGAAAGATGGATCGAATCTATAACTCACTCATATATAAAACGGAAGGGCAAGGAGTGGTGATCCTATTCCATGATACACATCCTACTACAAAAGAAGTCTTACCATTCGTAATAGAAAAATTGAAATCAGAAGGATATTCTTTTGCTACAGCGGAAGATTATACTAAATGGCGTTGGGGAAAAACTAGCGAAGTGTTAAGTGACGAAGCCTCAGATTGAACGGCGTTTTTTATAAACAAAAAACACTTTTCTTCCTACCTTCTGGATCTAAACAGGTCGGAAGTTTATTATCAGGAAATTATAAAAATGAACAAAGGTCCACTTTCAGGAGTTAAGGTAGTAGATTTAAGCTTATTGTTACCTGGTCCTTTATGCTCCATGTATTTGGGAGATATGGGAGCCGAGATCATCAAGATAGAAAATCCAAGAGCGATGGATGCAACCAGAGTAATGTTCAAAAAAGCAAATGGTGCTCCTTCTTTATATCTGATGTTAAATAGAAATAAAAAAGCGATCACACTCAATCTCAAGAGAGAAAAATCCAAAGAGATATTATTCAAACTATTAGAAGATGCTGATATACTATTGGAAGGATTTCGTCCTGACGGACTTTCCAAAATGGGACTTGGCTATGATGACCTAAAAGAAAAATTCCCGAGATTGATCTATTGTGGTATCTACGGTTATGGAGATTCAGGTGCATATAAAGATTTTGCAGGACATGACTTAAATTATCTTTCTCTATCGGGAGTATTGGACCAAACGGGAAAAAATCCCCAGGCTCCGGGATTCCAATTGGCGGATATCGGGGGTGGAACGTTAACTGCTCTTTCTTCTATTTTGGCAGCTTTGTACTATAGGGAAAAAACGGGACGTGGACAGAAAATCGCGATATCCATGATGGAGGCTTCTCTGCAATTTATTTCCCTATATGGAGGAATATATTCCGCAACAGGTCAAAATCCGGAAGGTGGAAATGAATTATTATCCGGAAAACTTCCTAATTATTCCACTTACAAAACAAAAGAGGGTCGTTGGGTTGCATTAGGTGCTCTGGAAGAAATGTTTTTTAAAACATTTTTAAGACAATCCGGTCTTGATACACATTTGGAAACAGTTCCGATTGCAGAGACACATTTTGCAGAATGGAAAAAGATCCTCACGGAATACTTCTCCTCTAAAACTCTTGCGGACTTAGAGCCTATATTCCAAAATCCTGATTCTTGTCTTACTCCTGTCAAAACTCTGGATGAGGTATCCAAAGACCCGGTATTAAAAGAGAAGGGAATGATCCTGGATCGCACCCACAAACAATATGGGGATTATATACAATTCGGTTCACCTTTTCCTTTTTCGGAAAGTAAAGTGACTTATAGAATGGATCCTCCTAATCATGGGGAGCATAACCAGGAAATCTTAAAATCTTTGGGTTATAGCGATTCAGAGATAGAAGAGTTGAAGAAAGATAAAGTAATTTAATTGAAAGATTATTTAGAATTCAGAATTCTTTTCGAATTATCTTAAAGGTATAAGGTCTATTCTTCGTGAAAATCCAACGAATCATTATTTTATTAGTCGCGATCGGAATTTTAACCAATTGTGCAGTTACTTCCAATCGCTCAGTCCTAGTGAATAAAGGAACTCCAGTCGATATCAAGGATATCAATCCTTCAGATAAAGGCCCGATTGTTTTTAAAAAGATTATCGCTGCGGACTGGGCAACGGAACGTGCTGGTCTGATCAATTTAAAGGATCAAAAAGCAATTACTGCAGGTTTGCAGTCCGGTCAGGAACCGATTCAAATTTATTTTTACGTAATAGATCATCCTAAATTTGGAAGATATGTGGTGGATACCGGGCTCGGGGACGTATTTCGTAAGGACACAAAAGAATGGCCTGTGTCCGGAATAGTTACTTCTCAGATGAATTTGGGAGCTTTGAAGATTCATACAACGATTAAAGAGTGGCTGCAAAAAGAACCAAAGAAAGTAGAAGGTATCTTTATTACTCATTTGCATTTAGATCATATTTTGGGTACTCAAGATTTTCCAATTGGGACTTCAGTTTATACTGGTCAGAACGAACCGGGGGATACTCGATTCCTTCATCTTTTTGTTCAAGGAAGTACGGACAAGATACTCGGACTAGATACTATTCTTTCTGAATTAAACTTCTTTAGAAAAGAAGCTGCTCCAATTAGATTTCTAGATTTTTTCGGAGACCAATCACTTTATGTAGTCTCGGTTCCTGGACATACGGAAGGTAGTATTGCATTTTTAATAAAATCTACTAACGGGGTTCAGCTGATTACTGGAGATACTTGTCATACAAGCTGGGGTTGGCTGAATAATGTAACTCCAGGAGATTTTACTAAGGATATTGAAAGGAATAAAGTGAGTCTAGACTTGCTACAATCCGTTGCGGCTAAATTCCCAAAAATTCAGGTCCATCCAGGGCATCAAAGTATTCCTGCTCCCACTAAATAGATTTTTTCGATATTTGAGAAGAGCGAGAAACGCATTGAGGTAAAACGAATCTCGCTTCAAAATAGGATAGCGCTACTAAATAAACACCTTCAAGTAATAGTAGCACTGTCCCGATGCTAGTGGCATCTTCCTTTAATCTCCATGCTTGTGCAAAACATTGCAAACCCCAAAATGAATTTGCTATAATTAGTATAAAAACAAATCCACGCTTAAGATTTCCTTTTTTGAAACGTAATAGAAGTGTTCCGGAATAAGAACCATAGATTAAATTTGCAAAACCTTCCATGCGAGTGAAACTTTCGGTCCAGCCGGTTAAGTTTGAGATGAAAGAAGAAAAAAGAAGGACGAATAGTCCTACGATTAACGCACCGGAAGAATCTAATGTGAGAAAGAATCGAGCTTGTTTCATTTATAAAATAGTAATAAAACGAACATCAAAACTTGGATTGTAATTAAGGAAGATATAGATTCAAAAATCCATAACTTCAGATGTTTACCCTTCCAAATCACATCGATAGAACTGGAAGTAAATATAAATCCGAACCATAAAATGAAAGCAATGGATTGACCATGAGCTTTATTTTGAAGGCTCATATATTGTAAGATCAATGAAATAGAAAACGCAGTAGCAACGAAAACGCAGAAATTCAAAAATATTCGGATCCCAAGATTTTTCTTTTCTTCTTGTGAAGGCAAATTTAGAAATTTGGAAAGGCCGAAATAAAGAGGACCACTGAAAAGAAAAGCGCAGATAAATCCAGCAACTCCTGCAATAATCGGCGCTACGATACTTTGTATCATGAAGTTTCTCCTGATGAAACCGACTTAGACAAATATTTATTCATCTATACGGGTGGAAGTAAAGGAATTTCTTAATCTAAATTCCGTTGTAAGAATTCCAACAAACAGAGTGGCATACCCTTTTGCAACAAACCTCCCTCCTGCGACAGCGATGCGCAGGGTTTAGTCTCGAAGAGACCGAAGCGTTAGCGTAGCCCGTAGCAGCGCGGTCTGAGCGTGAGCGAAGAGTCGCCCAATATCCCTTGAAGGCCTAATTTCGTGTCATTTCACATTCTTGCACTTAATATAAAAATGTAGTTACTACAAAATTATACTTGATATTGTTTTATGATCACTCACGCTCAATACAGATATAGATCAGAGGAAAGGTTCAATAATGGGATTACGTGAAACTAAGAAGGCTAAAACTCGAAAAATTATCTCAGATATTGCTCGTGATCTATTCATAGAAAAGGGGTATGACGCTGTTACAATTGTTGAAATAGCCGAAAAAGCGGAAGTTGCTGTTACTACACTTTTTAATTATTTCCCGACTAAAGAGTCGCTCATTTTCGATCTTGAAGATGAGATCGATGCAGATATCTTGAAGGCCATTAAAGAGAGAAAAAAGGGTCAATCCATTCTGGATGCTCTCTACCAGTATTTTTTTTCGAGCAAGTTATTCAATCCACCTGATAAAAAGATTTTCTCAGGATTCGGAAAGCTGATCAGGTCTTCGCCTGAACTTACTTCCTATTTACGCGGGTTATGGGCTCGTTACGAAAATTCTTTGGCTAAAGAAATCCAAAACGATTCTGGTGTGAGTAAAATAGAAGCGGAATGTGTCGCAAAGTTGATCTTGGAGGGGGTAAGTTTTGCGTGTAATTCAACTTCTCCTAAAGATGTATTAAATCTTACTTTTAAAGTTTTGAAGAATGGGTGGAATAAATGAAAGAAAACCAACCGACTTATGATGTTATTATTTCTGGAGCAGGCCCAGTAGGACTTTTTTTAGCCAGCGAACTTGCTTTATCTAAATGTAAAATTCTTATATTAGAAAAATATGAAAATCCTCAGTCTCCATTCAAGCGACTTCCTTTTGGTGTACGTGGACTCTCTGCTCCCAGCATTGAAGCTCTTTATCGCAGAGGATTATTAGAAGAACTTGAAATACATAAACGTCTTAAAAATCCTCATGCAAATTCGATTCAAGAAGGGCCTCGTCGTCAGGTAGGCCATTTCGCAGGCATTCCATTCTTGGAAGGTAATATTGATACTTCGCAATGGAAACATCGTTTAGAAAGTTCTACAGTGACTAATTTGATCTCTGAAATGGAGGAGATGGAAACCATTCTGACTCGTCGTGCAGAATATTTAGGAGTGGAGATTAAAAGAGGGTGTGCATTAACTTCTTTTAATCAAACGGATGATGGGGTAATAGTTCAATCTGGTGATCAATCTTTTCAAGGGCAATGGCTTGTGGGTTGTGATGGTGCTCGTAGTGTAGTTCGTAAATCTGGAGGTTTCGAATTTGCAGGTACCGAACCTGAATTTACAGGTTATTCTACTAAGGTTGATCTTGCTGATCCGGAAAAGTTAAGTCCGGGGCGGAATCTAACTGAAAGAGGAATGTACTTACAATCTCAACCTGGATTCATCGTAATTCAGGATTTTGATGGTGGAGAATTTCATAATTCAGAGAAGCCAGTCACTTTAGAACATGTGCAGTCAGTTCTACGCCGCATCTCGAATACAGATATTACTATCAATGCTCTTCATTATGCAACCACTTGGACTGATCGTGCAAGGCAAGCAACGAACTATCGAAACGGAAGGATTCTTTTAGCTGGAGATGCAGCACATATTCATTCTCCTTTGGGAGGGCAAGGTCTAAATCTTGGATTGGGTGATGCTATGAACCTAGGATGGAAGCTTGCTGCAACTATTCATAAAAAGGCGCCTGAAGGGTTATTGGATAGTTATTATATGGAGAGACATCCAATTGGGGCCCAGGTTCTAGATTGGTCCCGAGCTCAGGTGATGATCATGAAACCTAGTCCAGAGGCTCGTGCGTTGAACTCAATTATTCGAGATCTTATGGAGACTCGTGATACTTCTACCTATATGGCCTCAAGAGTATGGGGAATTTTTACTCATTATAATTTAGGTAAAGCTCATCCATTAGTAGGTTATAGTGTTCCGAACTTTGAGTTTGAGGATGGCAGAAGGATCGGTGAACTTATGCAAGATGGCCAAGGGATACTTCTTGATTTTGGGGGTAAACCTTCTCTTAAAACCTTGGCAGACGAATACAAAGATCAAGTGAAGTATGTTACAGGCAGAGCAAAAGAGCAGCTAGGTTTGAACACTTTATTAGTACGTCCGGACGGAATTATCGCTTGGGCTACGGATGACGAACCCGATGAACAATCTATCAGAAAAGCAGCCTCTCTTTGGTTTACTCAATTTATTTCCTGGACTTTGTGAATTAGAAATCGCAACAGAACGAACGTTCTGTTTTTTATATGCTTTAGGATTGCCAAAATCTAGGAAAATAACGAGATTTCCAGGAATTCTGTCCCATTAGGGCTAAAATGAACGTTTAATCAGCCATGTTTTTCTTGATCGAATCGACTATGGCGAAAAATTAGGACTAGAAACTCTCGCAAGAAGGGAAAAAATGTATCAGGAACTGACTGAGCAGCAGATCGAGATCAGGGACACGATTCGTGCTTTCGTTAAAAAAGAAATCACGCATGAAGTTGCTATCCACTGGGACGAAGAAAACAAACATCCAGAAGAACTTATCAATAGAATGAGAACTGAGTTAGGAGTCAACGGACTCACTATCCCCGAAGAATACGGCGGATGGGGTCTTGGTTCCGTAGAGCAGTGTTTAGTTACCGAAGAACTTTCTAGAGGATGTCTCGGTATCAGCCTTTGTTTCGGATATACCGGTCTTGGTATCCTTCCGATCATGAAAGGTGCAAGCCACGAACAAAAGAAAAAATGGCTACAACCAGTTATCGACGGAGAATACGGAGTTTCTTTCTGTCTTTCCGAGCCTGGCGCAGGTTCAGACGTTCCTGGTATGAGCACTACTGCAGTTAAAAAAGGTGACAAATGGGTCATCAACGGAACCAAACAATGGATCACCGGCGGTGGTAGCGCAGGAGCTTATACAGTTTTTGCTTATACTGACAAAGGCCGTGGAACTCGTGGAGTTTCCTGCTTTTATGTTAAACGCGACACTCCAGGTCTGATCGTTGGTAAAAAAGAAGATAAACTTGGTATTCGTGCATCTGACACTCGCCAAATCATCTTCGAAGACTGTGCAGTTGAAGAAGTGAACATGATCGGGAAAGAAAACCTTGGATTCATTTACGCTCTTCAAACTTTGAACGCTTCTCGTCCATACGTTGCTGCTATGGGAGTAGGTGTTGCTCAAGCTGCTTTAGATCACGCATCTAAATACGCTCGTCAAAGAGAGCAATTCGGTTCTAAAATCTCCAGCTTCCAAGCTGTTCAACACATGCTTGCTGATATGTCTATCGGTGTAGAAACTGCACGTCAGATCTGCTACCTTTCTGCTCGTATGTCTGATGCTGAGGATCCTCGTCTTCCGAAATATTCCGCTATCGCTAAAGCTTATTGCTCTGAAACTGCAATGAAAGCAGCTACTGACGCGGTTCAAATTTTCGGTGGATACGGTTACACTAAAGAGTATCCTGTTGAAAAACTGATGAGAGACGCGAAAATCCTTTGTATCTTCGAAGGAACTACTCAAATTCAGAAAAACGAGATCGCAGCTTATGTGATCCGTGAAGCAGCTTCCGCAAAATAAGAATTTTCTAATATTGCAAAGCCTGGAGAAGGCGTCGGTTTCCCCGGCGCCTTTTTTATTTTCTGGGCGGCTCCCTCTCTTCGTTCGGGCCGCGCTGCTTCAATTTCGCTAGCGCTCATCCGGGCAAGCCCGGACTAAAGATCTACGCATCGCTGCCGCGAGAAAGTGTGATGATTCCCGGTTTGTAATTAGGATTAATAATTTGTCGTTCTAATTGAAATTAACAGGAAAAGGCATCTACGCGTATGAGTTTCCACTTTCCTTCGATGAATTTGAAATGCCATTTATAAGTAGATGATCCTCCTGAATCGATAATCACTATCGCAGTCATATCCTGCAATTTAAACTTATCCGGAAAAAAATCGCTATTGCTCCCTCCATCCGAAGCTATTATATCATTATTTGTTAATTTACCGGACTTACTATTTTTTCTAGAGCAATCAATCTCTTTACCCTCTTCTGAACTTGGGTAGCAGTATTCGAGAAAGAAATCATCACTCAAATTTTCGATCTTCTTTTGTCGATTATTGTAAACGGAACTATAAAATCTTTTGAAGAATACGTGAAATTTTTCCTCATCCTTTCCGTAAGTAACAAACGCGTCGAACATATATCCTTTAACGGAATCATCCGTTACGACTTCAATCCATCTTCCTAAATAGATATCTTCAAACATGTACTCAGATTTATAGGAAATAAATTTGATCTTTTGTCCTGTGTTCAAGGATTTGATAACCTTGCCAGATGAGGATGGCTCGGATCTAAGCCGAACATTTGTCCCAGAAATTAGACCCTCACTCGGATCAGAATATAAGGAGATATTTATAATGAGAAAAATACTTATTAAAGATATTTTCAAAATCTGGTTCATTGATTTATTCCTAAATTGCATATAACTCTTTCTTTTATTGTATCTCGAAATGATTCATTAAGGACAATCTAAAGTATTCTTAGTGCACTTGCTCAAAACCTGGTTTCTTCGGCGCTTTTTTATTTATTCACTAATATTCTGTAGGAGTTCCAACAAAATTCACTGTTAGAAAATGATTTGCTAAAAGAGGAATTTTGAGGTAGGAGAGTGCAGCTTTCCCACAGGCCACTCCCCCCAATCCCAATGCAGGGTGGGGGCGGACTTTTGAAGGTGATGTAGGAACTCCTACATTGCAATTCTCTAATCTTTTTTTCTCTTCGCTCGGATCCTACTTAAGGAAACAGGCGTAATCCCCAAATAAGATGCGATATGATATTGAGGAATAAGTTCTTCTATATCAGGTCTTGATTCTAATAATAAATCGTATCTTTCTTCTGCGCTTAAGGCTAAGAGCTCATATTCTCTTCTGGCCTTTTTTAAGAATAAGTTCTCTGCAAATATTCTACCTAATCTCTCCCAGGCAATGTCTTGTGAGAATAGTTTTCTGAATTCTGAGAATTTTGCTACTGCAAGTTCGCAATCTGTAATTGCTCTGATATTACAGGTAGAAGGTTGTTCCGTAAGTAGATCAAAATAAGATCCGGTAAAGTCTCCCGGGAAATTGAAACTTTTGATATATTCGTTTCCTTGGTCTGTTAGATAATATTCTCTCAACACACCTGAGAATACGAATGCAAACTCAGTTGGTTGGGCCCCTTGTTTGATCAGAAAATCCCCATATTCTAACTTGCGAAGAGTATATAGTGCTTCCGATTTTTTCCAGACTTCTTTTGGGATGGGAGAGACCTGGTTCACGGTTTGATAAATTTTTTCCCAGGGACGGTCTTTTTGATCCATACAATTCCCGTTAGCGGATTTCTAAAGAAAGTCCGCAAACGGAAATTTTACAAATCTAATTATTGGAAAAATCCAAAAACATTCTAAGTCTGCGACTCGGTTCCTATATAGAATTTAGAAATGGCAATGTGACTTTTAAGAATTCCTTTGGGTTTTCCGCAAAGGGCACATGACCTGTTTTTAGATAGGCCAACTTGGAACCTTTTACTTTTTCATGAAGTCTGAGAGCAAGTTTAGGATCTATGACTGGGTCATATTCTCCCCATACGATCAATGTTGGCACTTGGATTTGGGAGACTTTTTCTCTTAGATCATGTCTTTCATCCAAAAAACTTTTCCAGATGGAAGCATTCACTTCTTTCGCACCTTCTACATTTTCTCTTTCTTTGATACGGGATAGAATAGACTCTGTATATTTATTCCTGACCTTTATATAATGATTCGGAAAGAAATTCCAAACAAAGCTAGTAAACCAAACCTTGGATTTTAATCCGGCAAAACTTTTAGTAATCCAATCCGGATCGTTTAGTCCGCCTGAGTCCACAATCACGAGACCTTTTACTAGTTCCGGTTTTTTTAGAGCAAGATCCATAGAGGCAAAACCTCCGAGAGAGTTCCCTATAAAGATCCCGCCTTCCGGGGAAAGCTGCGTAACCAGGTCAGGTAATATTTCCGCATATTCTACCGCAGAAGCAGAAGTCGCAGGCTGTGGGTTTTCAGATAATCCGTGCCCCGGCCAATCCAAGGAGATCACTTTATATTTTTCTGATAAACTCGGCAAAATAGATTCAAAATCGTTATGGTCATGGCCTGCCGAATGTAGTAAAAAAATCGGCTTTCCTTTTCCTTCTATCCAATATGCGATCTTTCCTAACTTAGAAGTATAATATCCGCTTGGTAACTTCGGTGATGTGGTTTTGTTTTCTAAAACTGCTTCCATCTTCTCTCCTCCACTGCATTGAATGAGTAACAAACCTAAAAGTAAGTTTGCTGTTAATATTCGTTTCATACTCGAATCTTCTCTTAGGAAAGATCCAAAGTCAAGAAAGGGAGAAGGGTATCATAGATAAGTGAATTATCCTATGTTAATCGTTTTAAATGCGGGCTACAAGAGCCGGGCGACTATAGCCCCCTATGCGGGTTTCAGGAGTGAAGCGATTATCTTACGATTGCCCATTTTACTAATTTAGCCACTGGATTTAACCATTTTGCTACCTTCTTCCGATATGTATGCGGGAATAATAAGAAGTTCTCGAGCGGAAAGATCAGTCCTTCTTCTACCAGCTTATCTTTGTTCTCCATCGATTTTAATTTATCCGGATTGAGAACAGAATAAATTTTGGAAATACCGTCTTCGTCTATGAGGAAATTTTGTAAGTATGCAGGTTGATCATTATAATAGCCGATTAATGTTTCTGCACCATTTACCATTCCAAAATAAAAATCCAGAGTATATTTGAGTTTGTTGCTTCCAGTCCGGATGAAAAAATGAGAAGCCCTTTCTTTTCCGATGATCGGAATTCTAGCAGCATTTACTTTTCCACCGCCATCTGACCAAAGGACTATCTCTTCTTTTAGAAAAGGGACAAGCAGTTCCGGTTTTCCTTTGGAAGAAGCGAGTAAAAAATCACGGAAGATCTTTTTTCTTTTTTCGGAAGGTGCATCGTATTTTTTACGATCAGATTTGAGTGATTCTTTGGCTCTTTTTAGGATTTGTCTGCAATTCTCCTGATTTTTTCCGACCACTTTGGATATTGAGTCATAATCCATCTCAAAACTTTCTCTGAGTAAAAACACTGCCCTTTCAATCGGATTCAGTTTTTCTAATAAATGCAGAAATGCGAGGTCTAATGTTTCTTGGTCAGGCTCTTCTTCCATAGGTCCCGGAGCCAAAGGCTCCGGTAACCAAGGACCTATATAGGTTTCTCTTTTTCTTTTTGCCTTTCTTAAAGAATCCAAGGAGAGTCTTGCCGCAACCGTAGATAGAAATGCCTTTGGAGATCTTATCTTCTCTTCTTTGGATTTTTCCCATCTTAGAAAAGTTTCCTGCACTATATCTTCGGCTTCTACCACACTCCCTGTCATCTTATAGGCGATCCCAAAGACCAAACCTTTGTTTTGTATAAATTGATCTAGTCTTTCTTGGGTGTTCATTTTTCAGCCGTCGCTAATCTTTCGTTTTGTTTAACTAAAGTTTTTTCTTTAGGTTTAGGGATCGCATAAAAATCGAAATATTTTTCTGCTTTAAAGGAGAAGACAGTAAATTTGCAAATAAGCTCTTTCACGAAAGCTCCTATTCTTCCCGTCCAAAATTTTTCCTTAGGGCTGTCATCGTAGTTCAGGAATTGGAATAATCCTTCTTTTCTTCCTAAACTTACACAACGTCCTACATACGCTAGTTCGAAAGGTTTTTGTCCTATTTCAGATTTATTTCCTATTAGGGTAGAAATTCTTTCTCCTAAATAAATTCCCATTGGAAGAGCTGTGGCACATGCCATCCGCAAATAAGAAAATTCTTCACCCGGAATTTTTACTGCGTCTCCCGCTCCTATGATATTTGAATATTCAGGAACTTGCATATATTCATTCAAATATACTTGGCCGATCTTATTGGATTCTAATCCTGAGTTTTTTCCCAGATCAGAAGCAACTAACCCAGCAGAAAGCACACAATAATCGTGAAGAACCTGAGTTCCGCTTGTGGTTTTGATCTTATCTTCTAATAGATATTCTCCTCTTTCTCCTTCGATAAGATTCACATGCAGATTTTTCAGAACTTCTTTCATATAAAGAACAGCTCCTGAAGAGAAATTTTTTCCGATCTTATCCGAATCCAAAAGTGTAATTTTTGCTTTTGGATAATTTTCTGCGAGTTCCGTTGCTACTTCTATTCCGGAAAGTCCTCCGCCTAATACAGTAATTTTTGCGTCAGGATGATTGTTTAATTCTCTTCTCAATCGTTCCGAATCTTGGAAACTTGCGACTGAGAAATAATTGATTCCTTTTGTGCCTGGATCTCCAGCCCTCATTCCTGCAGTATAACCCAGGTAGTCGTATTCAAAATAAGTCCCGTCGTTTAAGAGAACTTTGTTCTCATTTGGAAATATATTTTCTACTCTTTGGATGATCAGATCTACCTTAGAGTTTAATAAATTTCGGATCTTAAAATCTTTTCCTTTGGTTCCTGCGATCACCTGGTGATTTCTGATCTTTTCTCTAAAGATCGGTTCTGCAGTAATTAGGGTAATTTCTACCTCGGAGCTTTTGCGCGCTAATCTGTTTGCCGCAGCAATCCCTGCATAACCTCCACCTACGATCAATACCTTCTTCTTTGACATTCTTGCCTCCGGTTCTAAAAGGAAGACGCGCCTTAGGCATAGCTTGTGACATTGTTTTGAATTTTCTTTGAGATATGGTCTCAGAAGACTTTTAGACTAGTTCTTGATTAGGAGATTGACAGAGGCATTCTTTTAAGCATCCTGGATAAGGACATGAAGCGTATTTTTTTCCTGATCTTATTCATGATTTCGATCTTAGGATTGATTGTATGTAAGGAAAAAAAGCCAATCCCTGAATTGGAAGGATTCGTTGTTAAGAATGTAATTCATCCTAGTAACAACCCATTCAATCAAGAAAAAGTGGAATTGGGGAAGACTCTATATTTCGATTCTAGGCTTTCTTTCAACCAAGATGTAAGTTGTGCAAGTTGCCATAATACTGCTTCTCCTTCCGAAGGTTTTCCTCGAACCAAGATCCATAATCCAGCTCCTTCTCTCACAAATGTTGCATTATATAAAGATGTATTTAAAGACCCGGAAGCAAAAGAGTTAGAAGATCTTGTAAAAGACAAAGTGCATTCCAAACTATTATTCCAGAATGAAACAAAACTCATCCAACGGATTTCTTCTATCCAGGGTTATAAGGAACTTTTTGAGAAAGCTTATGGAGATCCTGAAATTTCAGGGGAAAGAATTGTATTAGCTCTTTCTACCTTCCAAAGAACCATAGTAAGTAAAAATTCAAGTTTTGATAAATTTGTAATGGGGGAAGAGACAGCACTCACTCCTGCACAGATTAGAGGTTGGGATGTTTTTCAGAATAAAGCAAAATGTATCCAATGTCACCAGGGCCCTAACTTCTCCGATTCTAAATTGCATACGACTGGTCTTGCTGGGATCAAAGATAAGGTTAGAACTCCAACATTAAGGGATGTTACCAAAAAGAAAACATTCATGCATAATGGGATTTTTGGATCGATAGAAGATACAGTGAACCATTTTGCGGAAGGTGGCCATTCCAAAGCGGTTCATGATCCTATGTTGAAACCTGCTGAACTTTCCGATCAGGACAAGAAAGATTTGATCGAGTTCTTAAAAGCATTAGAAGGGGAGCCAATCCAGTTGGAAATCCCTTCTATCCCGAAAGCCTAATATATAATTTTAGATTATTTATCGGAAGGTGTAGCTTGCTGTGCTCTAGCTACTTCGTTTTTGATGATTGTATCTACAATCTCATCCACATTCACTCCGAACTTTTCGAAAACAGAGTTCCTTGCAAGTTCATAACGGATGATATCCACGTTAAAGTTGATCCTTGCTTGAGCTACTTGTAACTCTGCTTGGATTAAACCGTCCAGAGCGGATTTCACCAACACTGCAGTGAATCTTCCTTGATTAAAACGTGCTTGGACACCTTTGTAAAATTTCTCTGCTTCTTCTTTACGAGTGTTTGCAGTTTCTAAAAGTTCCTGCCCCGCAACGATTGCATAATATCTATTATCTAACTCTTCTTTGATCAGAGTTCTAAGTTCTGTTTCTTGTTTTGACAGGATATCCAGTTTGAGCTTTGCATCCCTAATATCTGTTTGAATTCCCGTATCGAATAAAGGATAAGATAATGCGAAGTTTAAAGTTTTTTCCGGATACTTAAAAGACATCATTCCTGTGTCTGGATTCACATAGTTCGTCTGAGGATTTAAGAAAGTCTGTCCTCTTGTAGAATAACTTCCTGTAATTTTTAAAGAAGGCATGTCTTCTGCATTCTTGATCTTCAGTTCTAACTCCGCGATCTGTCTTTGGCGGATTAAATTTTTTAGATCGATCCTATGATCCAATGCATATTGATAATCTTTAGTAGGATTGATATCGTTTGGAACTTTTTCCTGAAGATCAGTGATCCCTGAAATTTTAGAACTTGGGTCCACGTTCAGGACTCGGATCAAATTTCTTTCTGCTTCTGATCTAGCAAGCCTTGCTCTTTCTAAACTATTTTCAGTTTGAGTGAGAGCACTATTCCATTGGTTGACCTCGAATCCTTCGGAAAGACCTAGATTACGTTTTCTGACAGTAAGATCTCTGATGTTTTTAGTATTCTTCTCTAATCTATCGAAAGTTTCTACCTGAGAATCGTAAACACTCAAGCTCCAATAGTCTACCAGGGTTTTAACTACAAGCTGAGCAAGAATATTGACTAACTCGTCTCTACGAATCACTGCGTTTTGTTGTAAGACCTTTTGTTTTTCTTTCTCAGTCTGGCCGAAAGAATACTTCAAAAGTTCCTGACCAAGAGTTACAGTCAGGGCATCTGTATATTGAGGAGGAGCAGCTAAATAAGAACCTACTGCGCCTAGTCTGGCAGCAGCAGCCTGAGTCTCAAATGCATCCGCATCGAATCGTGTATGGCTAAGTTCCAGACTAAAATAGGTCAGGGTTTGGAAGTTTTTTTGGATCCCTACGTTTATCCGATCATTTGAGATCTTTGTTCCAGAGAGAACGTTATTATTATTAAGAGGAAGATTAGTTTTTGTTTTCGAAAAACCGCCGACCAGCGTCCATGCATATTGAGATAGATTTTTTAATTCGGCAGTATCTGCTTTCACGAATTCCATCCCAGCGTTTCTAACTGTGATATTATTCGCTAGGACATAATTGACCGCTTCTTTCAGAGTAAGTTTAAGAACTCTAGGCCTATTTTGAAGGGAAGGGTCTAACTCTTGGGCGAAGTAGGAAGCTGGAAAACTGAAAGCTCCGACAAGCAAGAGTCGCAGATAAAATTTCCTTAACCAAGGAATATTTGCAGGCCTAAGCATAGTTTCGTTGGTCTTCCTACGGAGCATGGTTTTTGGTTCGGAAGAATTTGCCAAATCGAAAAATCTAAAGTAAAAGTCTAGACAGCTTAAAATCGATGAAAACTCCAGATAAAAAATTGAACCGACTCGCGTCTGAAAAAAGTCCTTATCTACTCCAACATTCAACCAATCCAGTGGATTGGTTTCCTTGGTCCGAAGAGGCATTTGCAAAGGCAAAATCAGAGAATAAATTGATCTTCTTATCCATTGGTTACGCCACCTGCCATTGGTGCCATGTAATGGAGAAGGAATCGTTTGAGAATGAAACCACTGCTGAAGTTTTGAATAGAGATTACGTTTCTATTAAGGTAGATCGAGAAGAAAGGCCTGATGTGGATCGGATCTATATGGATGCGTTACATGCCATGGGACAGCAGGGAGGCTGGCCTTTAAATATGTTCCTAACGCCTGAAGGTAAACCGATTACAGGTGGCACCTATTTTCCTCCGGTCCCAAAATACGGTAGAAAAAGTTTCACGGAAGTTTTAGGAATTTTAACAGGATTATGGAAGGATAAAAAAGAAGAATTACTAGAGGCTTCCGAAGACCTGACTAAACATTTAAGGGAGTCAGAAGAGGCCAGAGCACTTGCAGGGGAAACGCTAGCTGCTTCTCCAGGACCGGAAGTATTCGAGAATGGATTTTTATTATATGATCGATTTTACGATCAAGATTATGCGGGTTTCAAATCCAATTCCGTAAATAAATTTCCGCCAAGCATGGGGCTTAGCTTTTTATTACGTTATCATAAATCTACCGGAGAACCTAAAGCTCTCGAAATGGTAGAAGAGACACTGACTGCCATGAAAAAAGGTGGGATCTATGACCAAATCGGCGGGGGACTTTGCAGGTATTCCACCGACCATCATTGGTTAGTCCCACATTTCGAAAAGATGCTATATGATAACTCACTTTTCTTGGAAGCCTTAGTAGAATGTTACCAAGCAGTGGGAGAGGAAAAATATAAAAATTATGCGTACGATGTAATTGAGTATCTGCGCAGGGATATGAGATTGCCTGGCGGTGGGATCTCAAGCGCAGAAGATGCGGATTCAGAAGGAGAAGAGGGGCTATTCTATCTTTGGACAAAAGAAGAAGTGAGAGAAGTCTGTGGGCAGGACTCTTCTCTTTTAGATGAATTTTGGAATATTACAGAAAAAGGAAATTTCGAAGAGAAAAATATTCTACACGAAACATTCAGAATGAATTTCTCCAGGCTACATGGATTGGAGCCTTCCGAGTTGGAAGAGATTATTTCCAGAAATAGGAAAAAACTTTTAGAAAAACGTTCTACAAGGATCAGGCCTCTTAGGGACGATAAGATCTTATTCTCTTGGAACTGCTTGTATATTAAGGCAGTGACAAAAGCTGCAATGGCTTTCGGAGACGGAGATCTATTAAGAGAAGCAGAAGAAACATATAAGTTCTTAGAAAATAATCTAATCAGAGAAGACGGAAGATTGCTCAGAAGATTTAGAGAAGGAGAAGCAAGATTCCTCGCATACAGTACTGATTATGCCGAGTTCGTATTAGCTTCTTTGTATCTATTCCAAGCAGGAAAAGGATTCAGATATTTGGAGAATGCGATCCGATATACCGAAGAAGCGATCCGACTTTTCAGAAGTCCTTCCGGCGTGTTCTTTGATTCGGGAATAGACGGAGAGGTATTGCTCAGAAGGACCGTAGACGGGTATGATGGAGTGGAACCTTCCGCAAATAGTTCCTTTGCGACTGCATTCGTTTTACTTTCTAAGTTAGGAGTGGTGGATTCTGAAAAATATCTGCAATATGCGGACTCTATCTTTTCCTATTTCAAACCTGAATTAGAAGCTTATCCGATGAGTTATCCATATATGCTTTCCGCATTATGGCTTAGAAAATCTCCGGGAAGAGAACTTGCGGTAGTATATTCCTCCCAAGAAGAATTATTACCTATTTGGAAAGGAGTTGGCTCCTTATTTTTGCCGGAAACGGTACTTGTATGGGCTAACGATAAGGAAGCAAAAGAGAATGGAGAAAAATTCCTGCTTCTAAAAAACAGAAATTCAGGAGGAGGAGTGAAAGCATACGTTTGCGTAGGATTTCACTGTGAACTTCCTGTATCGGATTGGTCTAGCTTAAGAGCAAGATTGGTAGAAAATTAAGAGAGTTCTATTCTCTCCGCATCTCTCCAAAGTCTGTCTAGATTATAATATTCTCTTTTTTCCGGAGTCATTATATGGACTATAAATTCGCCGTAGTCCAGCAGGGTCCAACCGGAAGAGGAGGATGTTCCCGTTTTATCGGTTTCCTTATGGGGGAGTTTAAAACCTTTTAATGCTTTTTTGATCTCTCTCGCTACAGCGTTCGCTTGCACTGCTGAGTTCACGGTGCAGATCAAAAAGAAACTTAAGTATGAATGCACAGATTCCAGGTTCAAGACCGCGATCTCTTCGCATTTTTTATCCTGCATGATCTTATGGATAGTTTTCAGGATTTCCATTGTGTTTTCCGGGTTATTTTTAGGAGAAGGACTCATATTTATTTTTTAGGCTCTATATCGGACCCTAATAGAACTGTGGAGTCCAGCCCTAGGTCCTTTCTTAATACATGATATACTTTTGTTTTTTCTAATATGGAGGAAATTTTATCCGCCACTGCAGTATTCCCGGAACGATCCAAGATAATCGTTTTTTTGATATCTTTGGTCCAAGCGTTATCAACTGAAAGGACTTTGATCCTTTTGTCTGCTAACGTAGTTCTTACGTCTTTTGCAAGACCAGCCACATCGGTTCCATTCAATACTTCCGTTCTTGCATATTCCCCATCCGTAAAGATCTCGGCGGAAACATCTTTATGAAATTTACGGATAGCAACGGAAGCTCTGGCTGGATCCGCTGTTAAGAATAAACGTCTAGTTTTTGGATCCAATGACGGCTCACCCGGAAGTTCTGTAATTCCGAATGCAAGTCTATGAGAAGTAGCAAATTTTAGAAGAGTGTAAAAATCTTCTTTGGAAAAATCGGAATCTATCAGGTTAAAAACCATCTCCGACCAAAATGAATTCAGAAGTTCTTTGTTTTCGTATAATGTTTCGTAAATAGATAAAACAGCACTTTCTTGTCTGCTGATCCGATCCAGATAGTCCAAAGTTTCTTTCTTATCCATGTAAGAAACGTAATCATACGCATCTTCTCCGGAATAAGAATACAAACCGGGTTCTCTTACATAAGAAGGAGAAATTCTATTTGTGCGATTATCAGTGTATAAATTCACTCCGCCTAAGATATCTACAATCTTAATAAAGGAAGAAGCATTGATCTTTACAGTATAATTTGGCTTGGAACCTAAGATATCTTGAACTGCATCCTTAACTGCAGATGTTGCCTTGGATTTAATTTGTTCTAAACTATCTTCCGGATCTTCAAATGTAGTAATAGGATGAAAGAAAAATAAGCCGACTCTTTCTTGGGAAGGGAAGATAGTCGCTAAAAATCCGAATTCATATACATCGTCGTTCCCAACGGCATGGAAAAGTATATGGATCGGTTTACCTGAACTGATCTTTTCGTCTAGGCCTGTTCTTCTGAAATTACGAAATAGGAAAAATAGTAAGGCCAAAAATAGAAAGCCTGCGGCTATCCATAATGGAATCAGATTAAAAGGTCGAATCGGTTTGTTAGGACTCAAATCAAAGCCTCGGATTCCATTCAGAAAGAAAAAATAACCCTGTCAATTGGATAATTTTCCCAAGGCGAAATGATACATGGAGATGGTTCTTTTATGGATTTCTCGTTTATGATCTAAGAGGTTCTGCATGGTATGGGCCGCCTTATTCAAAACGGCAGAGTATAGATTTTTCTTGGCCTCGTTTCTCCATTCCGAATATTCCGTTTGTCTTTCTGCAAATTCGGAACCCAAAAAGTCAGCCGCATATAAGATATAATCCAAAAGATTCAGGTCGTCTCCGCCAAGAGTATGGTGTTTCACTGCATCCAAAACGGATCTTGTTTTTAAGCCATATTCCGTTTCTAAATAGTAAGGAGCCGATCTGGAATGCCAGGCTGCTTCCGGAAGTTTAGGAGATTCAGAATCGTTCACTTTAGTAAAAAGTTCTAAATGGAATTCTTTAGTTTTTTGCTTAGTAATATCGTGAACCACGCCAGCTAAATAAGCTTCCTTGGTTTCATTCGGAGAATGGATGCTCGCGAGTTCTTCTGCGATCTCTGCCACACGAAGACTATGCTCCCAACGGGTCTTAGTGATCTCATTCGGGACAATATCGGTAAAATATTTTATTTGTTCTATGGTAGTATTCGGAAGCATCTGGTTCAGGTTGGAAAGGACCGTTTAACAATATGATTTATTCTTTAGTATGATATTCCACACTTCATCCGACAATGCAATCGGTTTACTATTCTCCAAAATACATTTAGGAAGTTCTTCTCTTAAGTTCGTAGAAGCCGCTTCTATAATCCGATTTTGTAAAAATACGATCTTATTTTGAAAATTCTGCAGATTTTCATTTTGGGGAATAGACTCTGAAAATCTTCGGAAGACCAAAAGAGAATACACCCTATCCAAAATATTCTCCCAGTTATTCCATTTATGGAATTCCGAATAATTATCCTCTCCAATTAACAGTGCGAGCTCCGCATCCGGTTTTATATTCAAAAGTTCTAAAATAGTTTCCTCGGTATAACTGGGAGTTTCTCTTTTTATCTCCCAATCCCAAACTATAGTATTCGGGAAATTTTTGAACTGAGCTTTAACAAGATCCAGGATTAGCTCTGGAGGAGTTTTTTTATTTTGTTTCCAGGGGGAGGTATGGTTCGGAACGATCAAAAGTTCTTTTGCATTCGGAAAATTTTCCCAAAAACTGGACGCAACTTCTGCATGACCTAGATGAGGAGGATCAAAGCTCCCCCCAAAAACTCCGACCAGACCGGAAGAGTTCATTAGAGAAGTAGAAGGTCCCTTATCCTCGGACCTGTCCTTCTCCTTCCGCATATGTAGTGGTTGTTGTAAGATGAACAAGTCCCATCGGTCCTCTTACGTGCAGTTTTCCTGTTGAAATTCCTACTTCCGCTCCGAGGCCGAATTCTCCTCCATCATGAAAACGAGTAGAGATATTCACAAAGATCGCAGCAGAATCCAAGGAACGACTAAAAAAGTTCGCAGCGCTAATGTCTTCTGTTATGATCGCTTCTGTGTGACCTGAGCTTGTTGCCTCAATAAATTCGATTGCTTCCTCTATCTTATCTACTGTTTTTACGGAGAATCTTAGATCCAAAAATTCTTCTAGATAATCTTCTTCCTTAACTGCTTGGCCTTTCGGATAGATCGCAAGTGATCTCGGATCTAAAAGAAGTTGTACACCTTTAGATGCGAGGCCCTCTAATAATTCTTTCGTATAAGGATATTCGGAATGTATAATTAAGTTTTCTGCAGCATTACAAACTCCAGGTCTTTGCACCTTGGAATTGATTGCGATCGGTAAAACTTTTTCAGGATCTGCTGATTTATCTATATAAAGATTCACCACTCCCTTATCATGTTTTACCACAGGGATGAGAGAATTTTCCGAAACAAAACGGATGAGACCTTCTCCGCCTCTAGGAACTACTATATCAATATAAGATGTTTGTTTTAGGAAAGGGATCATATATTCTCTTTCCGTTCTATCTACGAAGGTTACTGCATTCGGAGGCAGACCTTCTTCTTTTAAACAATCTTGGAAAATTTTTGCAAGTATTGTGTTGGAGTAGATCGCTTCTGAACCGCCACGTAAAATACATGCGTTCCCTGATTTGAAAGATAAAGCTCCCACATCAATCGTAACATTTGGTCTGGATTCGTAGATTACCATCACCACACCTAAGGGAACTCTTTTTGTATTTAAACGAATTCCATTTGGAAGGGTAGTTCCTCTTACAGTTTCGCCTACTGGATCCGGAAGAGCCTTAATTTCTAAAACTGCATTAGCGAGGCCTTGGATCCTTTTTTCATCCAAGGTTAATCTGTCCAAAAGTGCGGAAGACAATCCTTTTGATTTTCCTGCTTCTAGATCCTTAAGATTCTCTTTTAGAATTTCAGATTTTCGGGAGACCAATGCAGAAGCTAGTTTTTCCAAAACCTTATTCTTTTGGGAAGTATGGATGGATCGAATTTGTCTATAAGCATCTTTCGCGGATTTACAAAGTTCGTCTACGTAGATGGATTCTGCGGATCGTTGGATCATTCCTGACCTCCGTTACGTTTGGCTCGGAGAATGGATTTAATTTCCTCCTCCGTAAAGTTTTTCTTTTTACCGTTCGAGACAACCAATGTCCCGAGTGTATTTGTTTCTATAAACTCACGCACGCAATTTTTGAGATTCCCATCTATGATTCCGCAAGGAATTCCTGCCTCGCTGGAGATAGAAGCTGCCTTTAGCTTGGTATACATTCCGCCTGTACCTGGGCCGCTTGGGCCTCCCGCTTGAGAAAGTTCGGATTTTCCTACTTCTTCCAAGAATGGGATCAGTTTTCCGTCTTTTAAAAAACCTTCTACACCTGTGAGAATGATCAAAAGATCTGCTTCTACGATTAGACTTACGATCGCAGAAAGAACGTCGTTATCTCCGAATTTTACTTCTTCAGTGGCGACTGAATCGTTCTCGTTTACAATCGGTAGAATGCCCCAATTCAGAAGTTGTCCGAAAGTATTTTTCAGATTTTTAAATCCTTCCGGATTCTCCATGTCGAGGACGCCGAAAAGAATCTGAGCGATAGGAAGATTAACCTTAGAAAAAAAACTATCGTATAAGTTCACTAAGCGGTTTTGGCCCATTGCAGCCAGAGCTTGCTTTTCGGGGAGAGATTCTCCAGCTTCTGCCGGGTTGGAAAGTGCGGATAAAAGTTTTCTTCCTCTTGCGATCGCTCCGGAGGAAACTAAGATCACTTGTTTTCCAAGATCTCTAAGGTAGCGTATGTCCGAAACCAGACTAAAGAGGAAATCATTCACTTCCTCTTCTGAGCCAGAAAGTCTTGCGGAACCTATCTTTATTACTATTTTATTGGATGTTTTAATTCTCTCGTTCAGATCATTTCGATTCATCTGAATTTTCCCGGTGTTCTTCTTCGTTAAAATGTAATTCTTCCAATTCTTTTTGGAAGAAAGTGGAATCCATTACGGAAAGTAATTCTTCTAAATTAAGTTCTTCTTGAGCAGAAATGGGGATCACCCTTCCCAAAGAAGAAACAGACTTAAGTAGTTCTTCCGTAAAACTCTGGTCTTCCCAGATATCTATTTTATTTAAAACGATCAAATGCGGTCGGTTTAGAAGTTCCGGATTATATGATCTCAACTCTGCCTGAAGCATTTTGAAATCTTCTATAATATCTAATGCAGCTGCATCAAAAACGTATAATATACCTTTTACTCTTTCTATATGTCTTAAAAAGGAAAGTCCAAGGCCTACACCTTTACTTGCGCCTTCTATAATCCCGGGAATATCCGCCATAGTGTAACGGTAGATATCTCCCTTTCTTTTAACTACGCCTAGGTTGGGAGCAAGAGTAGTGAACGCATATCCTGCAATCTTAGGGTGAGCTTCCGTAATTTTAGAGAGTAGGGTAGATTTGCCTGCGTTAGGAAGTCCTACAATTCCTACATCCGCCAGAAGTTTGAGGCTTAGGCGTAAATGTTTGTATTCTCCATCTTCTCCAGGTTGAGAAAATTTAGGAGTTTGGTGTGTAGAAGATTTGAAATGGGTATTCCCTTTTCCTCCTCTTCCACCTTTGACGACCAGAAATTCTCCGTCGTCCTTTACGAAATCGTAAAGTAGTTCTCCGCTTTCTTCGTCGAATACTTGAGTTCCGAGAGGGACAAAAAGAATTAGATCTTCTCCCTTTTTGCCGGATCTTTCGTTACCTTCTCCAGGAAATCCGTCCTGGGCTCTAAATCTTCTTTTAGTAAGATAACGATCTAAGGTAACCATGGAAAGATTGGCGCGCATAATTATATTACCGCCAATTCCTCCGTCACCACCATCAGGTCCTCCGAATTCCACATACTTCTCTCTTCTGAAATGCATGGATCCGGCTCCACCATGTCCGGCGGTAACTTCGATCAAAACTTCATCTAAAAACTTTTCCATGTTGAATAAGGGCCCTAAAATAAAAAAAGAAAGGCTCGAGGAAAAAATCCCCGGAAGGCCTTTCTTTTTCCACGCACTAAATCTGAGATCTAATGCTTATTTCGGGTAAACGGAAACTTGCATTTTAGTTTTGGAAACTTGTTCAAATTTAACGTGACCTTCTACTAGAGAGTAAAGTGTGTGATCTTTACCAACACCCACGTTTTTTCCTGGATTCAGTCTGGTTCCTCTTTGACGAACAAGAATATTGCCCGCTAAAACCAACTCTCCTCCGAAACGTTTTACACCAAGACGTTTGGATTGGGAATCGCGTCCGTTTTTGGATGAACCGCCACCTTTCTTATGTGCCATGTTTATTCTCCTATGAGTTCAATTTCTGAAGGATATTGTTCCTTCAAGTTGACCAATCCACTTTTCACGAGATCGAAACTCGTACGAACAATTAGATCAGTCGTTTTTCCGGAGACGATCTTGAAGTCCAAGAGTCCGTCTCCGATTACCGCTTCTTCCGCCAAACCTTCTTTACTTAAATGTAAGTAAAGAGTTTGGATGAGTACTCCGACAGCGGCGCAGAGAAGATTTTGTCCTTTGGATCCGTGCATCTTAGAAGCGTGCCCGGAAGATTCCAAACCAAGGATTTCTTCTCCTTTTCGGAGTATCTTAATCCGGATCAAACTGCCGAAAGAGAAACTACCTTAACTTTTTGCAGTTGTTGTCTATGTCCCCAGGTTCTCTGAGAGTTTTTACGTTTTTTGTAAACGTATCCTCTTACTTTTTCTCCCTTTACGTCTTCCAATACTTTCAGGGAGACTTTAGCGGATTTGAGTTCCGGAGATCCGATATGGACCTTATTATTTTCAGCGAATAGTAGAACCTTAGCATCGAAGGTGTCACCAGCATTTTTACCGGTTTTTTCAGTCAGGAATTCAAGATCCTGAGTGACTTTGAATTGTCGATTGCCGACAGAGATGATCGCGAACATGATTACTGGCCTAGTTTTCTCGAGTTTTGACCAGTTTTGACCGGTCGGAGCCGGTGTCAAGGGTTTTGGGGTACGATTTGCAAGGAAGAAGATTGTCTTTCGCTAAAGCAGTTCCGTTATTCGGGTTTTAAATCTTGCTTAGATTTCTGGGACTCAGATCTAATAGTCTATACTATTATGAGATATCTTATCGCTAAGAAAAAAGATTTGGGAGACGGTTTTTTTGTAAGAAGGGTGCTTCCACAGATCGAAGCCAGAAATGTGGGTCCTTTCGTTTTTCTGGACCATATGGGTCCTCTTCCCATCAAGACTGGAGCTGAAATTGTAGTCCGTCCTCATCCTCATATAGGTCTTGCAACAGTCACTTATCTTTATGACGGAGTGATCACTCATAGAGACAGCATAGGAAAGGTAGAAGATATCCGCCCTTTCGAAGTTAACTGGATGACTGCCGGTTCCGGAATCGTACATAGCGAAAGATCCAAACTAGATCCTGAATTTAATATTTTAGAAGGTATCCAAACCTGGGTGGCATTGCCCAAAGAATTCGAAGAGACTTCTCCTGAATTCTTTCATCATGAAAGAGAAGAATTGCCTACAGTCAGTGGCGGAGGTTGGGAACTCAGGCTGATCGCAGGTTCTTTTATGGGAGAAGTTTCTCCGGTTAAAGTATATTCTCCTTTATTCTATGCTGACCTGGAAGTTGAGGCCGGCGCAGAAGTAGAACTTCCAGTTCCAGCTGAACAAGAAGCTGGCATTTATGTTGCTAGAGGTAAGGCTGACGCAGAAGGAAAGATCGTTTCCATAGGAGATATGGCCATCTATCCAAAAGGTGGAGCAGTAAAATTCAGAGCGGAAGAAACTTCTCGTATTGTTTTACTCGGCGGAACTCCACTTTCGACTCCAAGGCATATGTATTGGAACTTTGTATCCAGTTCTTTGGAAAGGATAGAACAAGCAAAAGTGGATTGGAAAGAAGATCGATTTGCGCATGTACCAGGGGAGACCGAAAGGATCCCATTACCTGAACATTAAAAATCCTAGGATCGTTTAAAACCGGTTATTAATAGCGATCTAATGCGTTCTTTTTCATCCTATTGAAAAGAATTTCCTAAAATTCCACCTTGTCACCCTGGCCCTTACGTAAATTTTGGTCATAGCATGGAAATCCGCAATATCGCCATTATCGCACACGTTGACCACGGTAAAACAACCCTTCTAGACGGTATTTTACGCCAAACAGGCGCAGTTACTGCAAAAGAAGACGGTGAAAGAATCATGGATAGTAATGATCTCGAAAAAGAAAAAGGGATCACAATCAAGGCCAAAAACACTGCAGTTGTTTATAAAGGTACTCGAATCAATGTGGTGGATACTCCTGGTCACGCGGATTTCGGAGGAGAAGTGGAGCGAGTTCTTTCCACAGCGGATTCTTGTCTTCTTCTTGTAGACGCATTCGACGGACCCATGCCTCAAACCAGATTCGTATTAGGAAAGTCCTTACAGTTAGGACATAGACCTATCTTAGTTATTAACAAAATCGATAGAGATGGAGCTCGTCCTGACGCTGTAGTCGATATGGTTTTTGACTTATTCAGCGATTTAGGAGCTACCAATGAACAATTGGATTTTCCAATCGTATATGCTTCTGCAAAACAAGGTTGGGCAGTAAGCCAATTAGAAGATGCTCCTGGAACCAATTTGGATCCACTTTTAGATACTGTACTTTCCCATGTTCCTCCTGTTAAAGCAAATATAGAAGCTCCTCTACAATTCCAAGTTACTTCCTTAGATTATAATGATTACGTAGGCCGTATTGCGATCGGTAAGATCTATAACGGTAAACTCCAAAAAGGAATGAGCGTAATCCAAGTTTCCCCTAAACCAAATGGCAGGGACGAAACCCAAGTTTTAAAGATCACTAAACTTTATAACTTCGAAGGACTCAAAAGAAACGAGATCGATGAAGCTGAAGCTGGAGATATCGTTTCCATTGCAGGACTACCTGATGTATTTATCGGGGACACAGTTTGTGAGCCTGGAAAAGCAGCTCCAATGCCTGCTATCGAAGTAGAAGAGCCAACTGTATCCATGTATTTTATGGTAAACAATTCTCCATTTGCGAGTAAGGAAGGTAAGTTCGTAACTACCAGAAATATCCGCGAACGTCTGGACAGAGAATTAGAAACAAACGTAGCAATGCGTTTGGAAGAAACAGAAGATAAAGACCGCTTCAAGGTCTTAGGCCGAGGCGAATTACATCTTTCTGTACTCATTGAGACCATGAGAAGAGAAGGTTTCGAACTACAAGTTTCCCGTCCTGAGGTAATCATCAAGAAGGGAGAAAACGGAGAAAAGTTAGAGCCTTACGAGTATCTAGTAATGGATCTACCTGACCAATTCACCGGAAGTATTATTGCAGAATTAAACCGTAGAAAGGGAGAGCTTCAGTTGATGGATGCTCATCCGTCCGGAATGACCAGAGTGGAATTTGTAATTCCTACAAGAGGTATTATCGGATTCAGAGGTTACTTCGTAACTGAAACTAAAGGTGAGGGAGTAGCATCCAGCCGATTCCTAAGATTCGACAACTATAAGGGCGAAATTCCTGGAAGAAAGAACGGTGCACTGATTTCCATGGACTCCGGAGAAACTACAGGATATGCACTTTGGAAAATTCAGGAAAGGGGAGAGTTACTAATCGATCCTCAAACTCCTGTATATCCAGGAATGATTATAGGTATCCACTCCAGAGATAATGACCTGGAAGTGAACCCAGTTAAAGAGAAAAAACTGACTAACGTAAGATCTTCCGGAGCAGATGAGGCGATCAGATTGGTTCCTCCTCGTAGGTTCAGCTTAGAGCAGAATATCGAGTTCTTGGACGATGATGAACTTTTGGAAGTAACTCCTCAGAGTATGCGTCTTCGTAAGAGACATTTGGATGCAAATGCAAGAAAGCGTGCTGCCAAATAATCCCTTTCGAAAAGTTATTTAAAGAAGAAGGCTCGCTTTAGGCGGGCCTTTTTTGTGTACTTTTCTATAATGTGTTCTTTGTTTGATCTTTTGTAACAATCGTTACAAAAGATTCATTACACCAAATGGTATAAAACATATTATAATTTTAGAATATTCTTAATATTTATTCTTAATCGAACGATCGATTTAAGAATATTTTTTCATCTGCACTTATAATTCTCTTATTTTCTCAATTGACAATTTAACACTGTTCTATATTTCCCTTTGTGAACTTGAGTTCAGAAAAAGCTGGACAAGAGTTCAAATAGCAAACGTTCGAAATTAAAAAATTAATTCAACTGTTTGTTATATATAAAAAGAACTCCTTCCTAAAGAGGCAAAGCCCAGGGAAGTGAGATCCGTAGAGAGAATAGTTTAAAAGAAGAGGGTTAAGGAGAATGTTAAAAAGAGCAAAGTTAATGGTAGCTGGGGTTCTATTCCTAGCAGCGGGAGCAGTGAGCGCGTCTGGTGGAGGATCTTCAAGTAAACCTCTAGCTGGAGCTTATCCAATCGTATTGACTCATGGTATTTTCGGTTGGGGTAAATCTACTGGTATTGTTGATTATTGGGGTGGAAACGCAGCCTATCTTCAATCCCAAGGAGCCACTGTTCTTACTCCTACTGTAACTGCTACAAACTCTTCTGCAGCAAGAGCAGCTCAGTTAAAAACGGCAATCCAAACTGCAATGGCAGCAAATAACTACACCGGAAAAGTTCATATCCTTGGACATTCACAAGGTGGATTGGACGCTCGTTATCTTGTTTCGAATCTTAGTTTTGCAAGTAAAGTAGCAACTCTCACCACAATCAACACTCCTCATAAAGGAAGCCCGGTTGCGAGCGTGATAGAGGCTGTGATCCCGAGTTGGGCACTTCCTTATGTAGGAACTGTGATTAATGCATTGGTAGGAGTAGTTTACGGACAATCCAGCCAAAACGTAGTTGCTGCATTAAAACTTCTTACTGTGAGCGGTGCAACTGCATTTAATGCGAGTGTTCCAAACGCTTCTGGAGTTAAGTATTTCTCTTACGGATCTTATATGATCGGTAATGATCTTATCCAACACCCTGCAATGGGACTTCTCGCACCTATTTGTTCCATCGGAGCTCCTTTCTATGGACAAAGCATCTGGAATGACGGTGTGGTTCCAGACGACTCACAAAGATGGGGAACCTGGAAAGGTGGTCCTTCTTACGGAGTACTTACTACAGGTGTGGATCACTTAGAGGCAACCAATGCATTATACCTTGGACAAACTTGGTATGATACTAATGGTTATTACTTAAAAATGGCTTCCAACGCAAAAAGTAATCAATAAGAAGCCAGTTTCGATCTCGTAAAATAGAATGCGCCTCCGTTCGGAGGCGTTTTTTTTGCCCTGAATATAATAAGTGCACTTATTATTGCTTGCATAATATGTCCGCTTATTATATAAGGAGTCCATATAGTAAGTATACTTACTATATGGAGGAATGAAATGTGGAAGTATGAATACAATACAACTGTAAAAGGGATCGATGCAAAATCACTTTGGGAAGCCAGATCAGACGTTTCCAATTGGTCCAAATGGGACTCGGACATTGAGTGGACTAAGATAGAAGGAGAAGTCTCCGTAGGTAAAGAATTTGTTCTGAAGCCAAAGGGAGGATTTGCGTGTAAGGTTTTGATCACAGAATCAGAAAAACCTTTCGTATTCGGAGATGTGACCAGTCTTGCTGGAGCAAAGATGAAATTTATACATTTCTTTAAGCCCAGCCAAGAAGGAACTGAGATCAAAGTAGAGCTAAGCATCTCTGGGCCATTAGGATTTCTCTGGAAAAAGATCTTAGGAGAAGAGCAGGCGAAAGGAATGGAAGAAGAGATCCGTAGATTTTCTGAACTAGTTAGGAAAGAAATCGGATGAGCCCCAGATATTGGATCATAGTAGCTTCCAAGGAGCATTCCCTTTTGGGAATGTCCCAAGGAATCGTACAAGCCTGTCACGGTAAGAAGGCTCCTTTGGCTAGAATGAAAAAGGGAGATTGGGTTTTAGTATATTCTTCCAAAGAGATCTTTGGGGCTAAAACTCCATACCGTAAATTTACTTCTCTTGGGCAGATTGATGATGATTCAGTTTATCCGTTTCAGATGAGCCCTGACTTCTGTCCTTTTCGCAGGAACGTAAAATATTTTCCTGTGCAGGAGGCTGATATTTTTCCTTTAATAGATTCTTTGGAATTTATCCAAAATAAAAAGTCCTGGGGTTTTCCATTCCGTTTCGGCATTTTGGAAATTGGGCCTGAAGATTTCGGGCTGATTTCGCAGAGGATGGGTTTAAGTGTCAAAGGAAAAGATTTTTAGATACGATAAATCCGACGAGAGTCCTGGATTCTTATTATGGCAGGTTACGAATCTTTGGCAGAGGGAGATTCGAAAGGTTTTAGAACCTTTGGATCTCACTCATGCTCAGTTTGTTCTTTTGGCAGTAACACATTGGTTGGAACTCCACGAAGAAGAGACTACTCAGATCAAAATTGCAGATCGTGCCAAGACGGATCCTATGACTACTTCTACCGTACTTAGAACTCTTGAATCTAAAAAGTTAGTAAAACGTATCTCTCATGAAACTGATACCCGTGCAAAATTAGTGAAGACAACTTCGGATGGACAAAAGGTCTTAAAACAGGCGGTCAAAGTGGTGGAAGATTTTGATGAGGATTTCTTTTCTATTTTAGGCGGGAAAAGAAAGAACATCGTGGTAGGGCTCCAGATACTTTCCCGGAAATAATTTGGGAAAGTATCATGATCTTTTCGCAAGGTCTGGGTCTTTGAAACAAACGAGGCGACTTTATTCTTTGCTCTTAAGTTTTTCCAGCTCCCGGATCAGTTCCTCTTTTGAAACATTCGGGTCTTGTTTTAGTCTTCGGATCAGTTCGTCAGTGCTTTCTTTTTGAGAAATTGTTTTAGAATCCACAACCCCATCTAAAATTATAGAAGAGAAGTTTTGGATACTCGGTGCTGAAATTCCTGGTTTCATTTTATTCAATTCTACTACGGCCACGTGTTCGAAAACTTCTTGTACTTGGCCAGGAAATTCAGCGATCTTGATTGGAGTTCCTGCAACTATATTGTCCGTAGTGGAGAATAACGCGAAGAAGTTTTGTTTTCCGTCCGTTTGAGGAAATGCCTCAGCGTCTAAGGGAAATAATATTACTCCTGCTACTTCGTTATCTATGGTTTTCTTAAATTTTCCTAAATTGATGGAGATCCTACCCAGGAGAGGATTTCCTATCCTTCTATAAACATCTCCGTTGGAAAATACGATTGAGTTTTTGTCCTGAGCGAGTTCAGCAGATCGTCCAGTACCTTCTCCTATTAATTTGTTAAAATCTTTTACTTTCATAAATGGACCGAAGGAACGGACAGCCCAACTTTTAGGATCTTTAGTATTTAGGCCGTGATAATTGCGATGGAATTCTTTACCATTCGTTTCAAAAAATAAAAGTTCTCTATCGCTAGTTTGTAGTTTTCCGGATTTAACTTTTAACTCTTCTCTGTTTTCACTCACGCTGAATTGGAGTCTTATCAATATTTGATGGTTAAATTCCATTTCTCCTTTTGCGGTACGTCGGATCCAAAGAGTTTGTATTTTGATTTTTCCGTTTTGGAACCATTCTTTAGATTTTTCGTTCACATAAAATCCTGCCAGTTCCGGGAGAGCGGGTGTGGGCTTACCTTTTAAACTATCTCCGCAGTTTATTAGGATGCCAAGCAAGGTTAGAAGAATTAGGGATCTTTTGAAACGGTTTCGAAACATTTGAATTACGTTAGTTTTCTACTGAAAAGGGTAAAGAAAAAAAATGGAATTCATATTATCTTGACAAACCTGTCGTTTTCATAGATCAATGATTGATTAAAACGATGGACTCTGAGCCGACAGTTTTCCGATCTCAATATTTACTTTCTATAATTTTCTATATCTTCTTAGTTTCGTGCTCATCTGCGGATGCACCAGTTGCTCAAAAAGGGATCTTGGATTTAACCCATTGGGATTATAGATCCAATCCAACATTCAATCTGCAGGGAGAGTGGGCTTTTTTTCCAAATACTTTTCAACCTGATCCTCATTCTGAAAAGCCTCCAGAATTTCGTAAAATTCCAGGAGTTTGGCCAGGCACCGGTTACGCACTTCTTAAATTGAAAATACTTCTTCCGGAGAAGCATGGACGTTTGGGGATTTATTCCAAACACCAGGCAACTGCTTTTGAAATTTTGATCAATGGTGTTTCTGTCGGTAGTTCAGGAGAGCCTGGAACTTCTTTCGAGACGAGCGCTCCTGACAATAGACCGGTTTATTATGAATGGGATGAATCCACTAAAGAAGTGGATATTAGTTTCAAAATTTCTAATTTTCATCATAGGTTGACCGGTCTTTGGTTCGATATCCGTTTTGGTGATGCAAGGATACTTTATAAAGAAACTCTAATGCTTAGGGATTGGGATCTTTTTCTGTCCGGACTTTTTTTCATGTCTACCATCTATCATCTTGGGCTTTTCTTTCTAAGGAGGAAGGATCGCACTCCTCTCGTCTTTGCATTATTTTGTTTTTGTTTATTCCTTCGGATATTCGTTACTGAAGAAAAACTGATCCAATTCTATTTTCCTTGGGCGGATTATCCACTTTCCATGAACTTGGAATATCTAACCATGTATGCAGCCTTACCTTTGGGACTGCATTTTGTCCGACATTCCTTTCCCGCATATTTCCCTCGGAAATGGATGTTATTATTCTATATAATCTCGTTTACATTTTCATTAAGTACAATTTTTCCTTTCCCTATCCCTTCTATTCCTGTCCCATATTTTCAGTTTGTATTTTTAGTAGGTGTTGCATTTGCAATTGTGGTGCTTTTTAGGGCAATTATCCACAAAGAACAATATTCTCTTGTTATTGGATTTGCGATCTTTGCTTTGATTGTGGCCGGGATTTTTGATATGCTGGCAGCCAGACAGATCATATTTGCAAGATTTATTATTCCGATTGGTCTGTTTGTTGCCATTCTTACTCAAACATTTATTTTATCTTCCAGATACAGAGATCTATACAGTGAAAAAGAGAAACTTTCGGATCGTCTACAACGTCTGAACGAGACTTATAGCAGATTTGTTCCTATCAGCTTTTTGGAATTTTTAGGAAAGGGAAAGCTGGAGGATATGAGGCCAGGTGACCAGATCAAAAAGGAAATGACCATCTTGTTTGCCGATATCAGATCTTTTACTGAAATTTCGGAAAGTCTGGATTCCAAAGAAAGTTTTGAATTATTAAATTCTTATATTTCGGAGATGGAGCCTCTTATTCATTCTAATCATGGTTTTGTGGATAAGTATTTTGGAGATGCTATCATGGCTCTTTTTCCAGAAAGTGCAGACGATGCTGTGAATGCTGCTATTTCCATGCAAAATCGTATTTTAGATTATAATCAAAGAAGAATGGACCAAGGAAATCGTGCGATCGGAGTTGGGATAGGCATTCATACTGGTTCCTTGATGATGGGACTTGTTGGTTCAGGAGACCGTATGGAAAGCACTGTTATCTCTGATGCAGTCCATCTTGCTTCCAAGTTGGAGACTTTAAATAAATATTATGGTTCTAGTATATTGATAAGTGAAGATACTTATTCTAAACTAAAATTTCCCGAAAACTTTTTACTTCGTAAATTGGATAAACTTAAGTTTAGAGGAAAAAAAGAACATAGAGCAATTTATGAGCTCGGAGATCATTTAAGCAAAACCGAAAAGGAAGCATTCCTAAAATCCAAAAGTGATTTTGAAAGGGGTGTGGAACTGTTTTATTTCGGGAAATATTTAGATTCTGGAGAATCTTTCAGAGAGGCTTTAAGAATTTATTCAGGAGACAGGGCTGCGAACTTATACTTAAAACGTTGCACGGAACAAATTTATTCTTCCGCTGTAAAAGTGCAGCCCGGTCCGGATCTGGCTTAATTTTTCAGATTATTCTCCATTTAAAAATAGAGTTTCTTCTGCATCGTCCTGAGAATCTTCTGAAGCAGAATCCAAAGACTTGCGAACTTTGGCTCCTAATTTGCGAATATTTTCCGCTCTTCCTAAAAGATTTCCTCTGCCTGATTTTAATTTTCCGAGGACAGCATCGTAGTTGTCTCTGGACTTATCTATAGATTTTCCTAAAACTTCCAATGCGGTAACGATCTCTACGATCTTATCATACATCTTACCAGATTCTTCTGCGATCTGTTCTGAGTTTTTGTTTTGTTTTTCCTTTCTCCAAAGATTTGCTACCATCTTTAAGGAAACCATTAGGGTAGAAGGAGTTACTATCAGAATATTTTTAGCGTATGCATCTTCCAAAAATTTAGGATCTGTTCGGACAGCTTCATAATAAGAAGGTTCCACTGGCAGGAACATCAGTACAAAGTCTAGAGATTCTATTCCATAGAGAGATTGGTAGTTTTTCTTGTATAGTCCTGAGACATGTTCATATAAACTTTTTAAATGTCTTTGGAGTGCTGCTTTTTTTACGTCTTCCGTCTCTGCGGAAGCATATTCTACGTAAGCTGTCAGGGAAACCTTGGAATCTATTACGATTGATTTTCCGGAAGGCAGTTTGACTACTATATCCGGTCTCAATCTTCCATCTTCTGTTTGTACAGATTCTTGAGCTGTATATTCTCTTCCTTTGACTAGGCCGCTATTTTGAAGTATATTCTCCAAAATACCTTCTCCCCAATCTCCTTGGGTTTTCGAATTTCCTTTCAGAGCGGAAGCCAAACTTTTAGCGTCTTCCGAAAGTGTTTTATTCATTTCTAATAGATTATTAATTTGAGCCTTTAGGTTCGCCGTATCATCCTTATGCTCTTTGTGTGAAAGTTCTACCTTCACTCCGAATTTTTCTATTTCTTCCTTAAAGGGACGAAGTAGATCATTCATCTTTTCGTGAGTTTGTTGATTGAATTTTTGGGAATTATCTAAGAGAGCTTGATTGGCCGCATGTTTGAACTTTTCATCCAGTTTGGACATGAGTTCTTCGAATTCTTTTTTTTGGTTCTCCAATCTTTCCTTTAAAAGATCGGATTCCTTTTTCATGGCCTGGTAATAGCCGATTGCTTTTTCCGTTTTTTCAGAATTCTCTTTAAACTCTTTTTCTAACTGAAGTATCCTTTCCTTGGATCTTTGTTCGGAGGTGAGAAGTCCCGCTTTTTCTAATTTTAGTTTTTCATGTTCACTCGGATTGATCCCTGACTCTTTTGAATAAAGAGCTTTGGCTAAGAAGAATGCTAGACCAAAGCCAATGAAAAGACCTACGAGTAATACGATTGCAAATTCCATTTTGACTCCTTTTTGGAATTCGGTACAATTCAGGATACCTATTTCCAGGATAGAATTTCCATTTTATGGGGACCCCGGACAAATCTAGGGTCCTTTGAAAAAATTTAAAAAATTAACGTTTTCCTTTTTTGCGAGAAGGTCCACCGGAACTGGAACCAGAGCTGGAACCTTTTTTACTTCCGCTGCTGTTGCTACTGCCACCACGGTGGAATCGATTGGAGTTTCGATTTTTATCCTTATGATCCCGTTTTCCTTTCTGATTTGATTTTCCTCCAAAACGTCTGTCTCGGTCATTACGGGAGGAATTTTCCTTTTCTCTGAAACCTCTTTGGTCTTGGTCGAAACGTACGTCCGAGTCGAATTTTTCCGACTTCTCCGCAAGTGCCAATTTAAAAAGTGCAGCTGCTAAACGTTCTGCAGGAACTCCTTCAGAGGTGAGTTTCTTTACAAGTTTGGAATATTCAGAAACATCTCCTTCTTCCGCAACTTCTTTAACTATATGAGAAAATTCCAAAAATTTCTTCTCGGTTAGTTCTGCAATATCAGGAACTTTTCCGAGTTCCATTTCGAATTCGTGATCTTCTCTGATCTTGCGTAATGTTCTAAATTCTTTATTGGAAACAAAACTGAGTGCGAGTCCTTTTCTTCCGGCTCTTCCTGTTCTTCCGATACGGTGAACATAGTCTTCAGAGTCTCTTGGGATATCGTAATTGACTACTGCTTCTACATCGCTTACATCAATTCCTCTTCCGGCTACGTCTGTTGCCACAAGAACGGTAACTAATCCTGAACGGAATCCGGACATTACCTTATTCCTTTGGTTTTGGGAAAGATCTCCATGTAATCCTTCTGAGAATACACCTTTGGACTTCAGAAATTCTACAAGTTCATCCACTCTGACTTTTGTATTACAAAATACTAATGATGCTTTAGGAGTGTGGAATTCTAAAAGACGGATTAAAGCTTCAGATTTGAGGCCTTCTCTCATTTCGAAATAGATCTGTTTGATCTTTGGTCTGTCCGCTTTTCCACCTGTAACATCTACGATCTTAGGAGAATTTTGGAACTTTTTAGTGATTCCCATAACTTTTGCAGATAGAGTTGCAGAGAATAGGATTGTTTGTCTTTCTTCCGGAACTTTTGCGAGGATGATTTCCATATCCTCTAAAAATCCCATGTCTAACATTTCGTCAGCTTCGTCCAGGATCACCATTTTGATCTCTCTTAGATCCAAGGTCTTTCTGTCCATATGATCCATGGTCCTTCCTGGAGTTCCAACGATCACTTGTGGTTTTCTTTTTAATGCCTTGAATTGTTTGGTGATATCATCTCCACCATAGATTGCGACAACTTGAAAATCTTCTTTATATTTTCCTAATTTTCTATATTCTTCTGCAACTTGAACTACCAATTCTCTGGTAGGACAGAGTACTAGTACTTGTGGAGATTGTTCTCCTTCTTCTAATATTTCTAAACTTGGAATTGCAAATGCTGCTGTTTTACCGGTTCCAGTTCGGGAATGACCGATTACATCTTTTCCGGAAAGAATAAGAGGAATTGCCTCGGATTGAATGGAAGAAGGTTCAGTAAATCCAAGATCGGATACTGCGTTTAGGACGTCCTCGGATAGCCCGAGTTCATTAAAGGTTTTTTTGGGTTTCAAAGATTGCTCCTGGGATATCTCCGTGTAAATTTTCACGGTGTCCCTACGATTGTGCCTGTCTGGCTAAGAGCTTGGATCTTTGTAGAATGAATGGTCCTACTTAAACATAAAGGAAAGATTTAGGCTCTAGTATCGTTTCTTCCATGAATTCAAAACCGCTTATGCAGCATAGCATTAAAGGTCTTTTATTCCTTTCGAACCTTCATATATTTCAACTTTAACTTAGTAGGAAACTTTTCAATCGCATATCTAAGCATGGTCCTGGGCATCTTATGGGCATGTTTATCTAAAAAGTCAGTCTCCGGTTTAAGACTTCTATTACCAACTTCTCTTAGCATCCAGCCCACAGCTTTATGAATTAGATCTTCTTTATCCGTTAAGAGGTTTTCGGAGATCTTTAAGGTGTCTTTAAAGTCTCCTTTGCGAATAAATGCATAAGTGGAAATGATTGCGACCCTTCTTTCCCACATATTATTCGATTTAACGAGTTTGTATAGGATGTCTCTTTTCTTATCTAAAAGATAATCACCGATCATTTCTCTGGAACTTAGATCTACGATATCCCAATTATTCACGTATTTTAAGTTTTTTAAATAGAATAAGTGCAGTTCCTTACGACCTCCTTCAGGCGTTTTTTGGAACTTCTCGCAAAGAATAAAAAATCCTAAAAGTCTTTCTTCATGGTACGTTGATTTTACGATTTTCTGAAGTTCAGACAAAGGAAGTCCCTTGTATAATTTGGAAATTTTGCGTAAAGGTGGGACCTTTATTCCTAGGAATAGATCACCCTCTCCATATTGACCCTTTCCTGTTTTGAAAAATCGGGAGAGTATTTCGACTGCTTTTGGATCGGCGAGTTTTCGGACTTCGCGGGTCACGTCTTCCGCCTTGGAATTTTCTCCTCCTAATAATTTCTTTGGAACCGGTGATTTAGATTTAGGCATGGGACAAAATCTAATTTTGTCAGAAGGGGAGGGCAAGCATTATAGAAGGATAAATGTCATGTTCCAAATTCCGGTTTTTGGGCTTGCCAGTTAGGAGGTCCAACAAATCCTAATTATTAGGAAAGATCTGCTCTCATATGAAACATAAACCTCTTCATAATATTTATAGTAAGGATATTTTAAAGAAAAAGATAGAGGCAGAGGACTTCCAGCGTACTACTATTTCCTTTTATAAATATGTGATTTTAGAAGATCCTAACCTTCTCCGTAATGAACTATATAGAGAATGGGAATCTTTGGGAGTTTTGGGAAGGATCTATCTCGCAAGAGAAGGGATCAATGCTCAATTATCAGTGCCTGAATTCAATTTTCAAAAATTCAGAGACTCAATAGATGCGAGAAAAGAATTCAAAGATGTTCCATTCAAGGTTGCAGTAGAACAAAAGTCGTATTCATTCTTAAAATTGGACATCCGAGTTCGCAATAAGATCGTGGCAGATGGTCTTGCAGATGATACTTTTGATGTAACGAATGTAGGTACCCACTTAAACGCCGAAGAATTTAATAAAAAATTAGAATCTTCCGAAACGATTGTTGTGGATGTTCGCAACCATTATGAATCAGAAATAGGTCATTTCGAAGGAGCGTTACTTCCTCAAGCGGATACTTTTAGAGAAGAATTACCTTTGATCATAGACCTTCTTCATGATAAAAAGGATAAAGAAATCATAATGTATTGCACCGGCGGGATCCGGTGCGAGAAGGCTTCCGCTTATCTTAAACATCATGGATTTCAAAATGTATATCAGTTACATGGCGGAATTATTTCTTACGCTTCTGAAATTAAAGAGAAGGGATTGGACTCCAAGTTTAAGGGAAAAAATTTCGTGTTCGACGCGAGACTCCAGGAAACTGTGGGAGAAGAAATACTAAGTGAATGCCACCAGTGTGATCAAAAATCCGCAAGGCATATCAATTGTGCAAATCCAGCCTGTCACATTCTATTTATCCAATGTGAATCTTGTGCAGAAAAATTCGATAATTGTTGTTCTACCGAATGCCAAAAGATTGCAGCTTTGCCTCCAGAAGAGCAGAAAAAACTAAGAAAAGGTAAAGCGGCTTCTAACCAACATTTTTCCAAATCAAAAATCAGACCTAAGGTTTTCGAACTTTACAAAGGAAAATAAGTCGGATCATTCTTATTTTCCGGGGAAAAATTTAGACATCTTGTAATATTTTTAATTACAAGGAGTCTAATAACAAAGAAGGATATTATGCAGAAATTACCGGTATTTTTTGTAGGCCATGGAAGTCCAATGAACGCTCTCGGTCCAAATCCGTTAGCCGACACCTGGGCGGAATCTACCAAAGATTTTCCGGAGCCTAAGGCAATCTTAAGTATTTCTGCTCATTGGTTTACTAGAGGAACATACGTAACCTCTAATCAGTCTCCTCCTACCATTCATGATTTCTACGGATTTCCTCAGGAATTATTTGATGTACAATATTCTGCGCCTGGAGATCCAAAACTCGCAGAAGAACTTTCTAAGTCCAAAGATGCACAAGTGATCCAAGATGATTCTTGGGGATTGGATCACGGAACTTGGAGTGTGCTTCGAAACATGTATCCAAAGGCAAATATTCCAGTAGTTCAATTGAGTTTGGATGCGACCAAGTCTGGTGAATGGCATTACGAATTTGCAAAGTCTTTGTCCAAGTTGAGGGAACAAGGTGTGCTTGTCTTGGGAAGTGGGGATTTGGTCCATAACTTACGTCTTTATGATTGGAAAAACCAAGATAAAGCTCACGACTGGGCATTGGATGCTAATGAAACCTTCAAGGACCTAATCCAAAAAAGAGATTGGAAGAGTTTAGCAAATTACCAAAAATTAGGAACTGCTGTACAGATTGCCATTCCGACTCCTGAACATTATTTTCCTATGTTATATGCATTAGCTTTGGCAGGAGAGAAGGAAGAGATCCATTTTTATAATGATATCATCCAGAGTTCGGTATCGTTAACTAGTATGAAAATTAATTAGGGACGTTCTTTAAAAAAGCGATCGCATCTTCTAAACGATCGTCTCCCCAGAATAATTCTCCGTTTGCAATAAAACTGGGTGCTCCAAATATTCCGAGCTTCCTGGCTTGTTCTGTATTTTCCCTGAGTTTGTTTTTGTTTTTTTCCAATTCAGAAGAGGAGAGTATATTTTCCGGATTTTGGTCCAAGGATCGTAAGAGCTCAGAAAGAATAGTGACATCTGAGATGTCCAAATTTTTAGAGAATTCTACTTTAAAAACTTCTAATATAAAATCGTAGATCCAAGGTTTATCTAGATTTGCGATCGTGATCCGAGCCGCTTTCAGACCGTTTTGAGGAAAAATATCGGGTTTAGAAAAAGGAAGCCCATATTTTTTGGTCCTTCTCTCTAAATCCTTCCACATATACTTTCCCTTTGTGGGAAAAAGATTAAAAGGAGAATCGGACATTCCTTGGTCTTTAAAAATTGGTCCGAGCAAAAAAGGTTTCCATTCTAATTGAATACCTTCTTTGTCTGCTAACGATTTGATCCTTCCCACTGTTAAGTAAGAATAGGTGCTAGCAAATTCAAACCAGAAGGAAAGAACAGGCTTTGGCATTAAGTTGTTTTTTCTCTTCCCCAGATAGCAGCTAAGAAAAGTCCGCTAATCAAATGCCATACCCCCCACCAAGCAGCGATGAGTGCCATAGATCCTATTCCTTGAAAGAATGTAAAAATTAAGATAAGACCAAGTCCAGAGTTTTGGAGTCCGGTTTCTAAGGAGATTGTTTTTCTTTCTTTATGAGCAAGACCTGCGATCCAAGAGGCAAGATATCCTACTGTCAACGCCGATCCGTTATGAAGAAGTACAAGCCAAAACAAAATCGGTCCGAACTCGACGAAAGATCTCCAGTTACCAACAAATGCAATCAATATAAAAACACCCAATAGAACTGTAGATCCAATTCTCATCGGTTTTTTTAAAGAAGACGCAACCTTTGGTAGAAAATGATTCGTTAAAGCTCCTAAAACTAAAGGTAAGACCAATATTAGAAAAATAGAAAGAAATACATCTGCCGGATTTAAGCTGATCTCTTTTAATCTGTCTGCAGCAGGAGAATATAGTTTTCCCCAGAAGAAAAAGTTAAATGGAGTAAAGAACCAAGCAAGGACTGTCGTGGTTGCAGTTAGCGAAATGGAAAGAGGAACATTTCCTTTTGCGAGCAGACTGATAAAATTGGACATATTCCCGCCAGGACAAGCTGCCACTAAAATCATTCCAAGAGCTAAACCCGGATGAGGTTTTAGAATATAAAGTAATCCTACTGTGATTGCGGGTAATAATACTAATTGGGAGAAGAGACCAACAATGGCTGCTTTAGGCTGTTTTCTTAAATTTGTAAAATCAGCGATGGTCAATTCTAAAGAGACCCCATACATGATGAGTCCAAGACAAATATTCAAGACAAAGAGTCCACCTGGACTGAAATTCAATCTGACTAAATCGTAATCTTGCATGTATTTCCTTCGGCAGACGAGTCGTCCGCCGCGTTTAATATTTTAGATTTTTTTAAACTATATTTTAGTCCGTCCAGGTGACTAAAATTTCCCTTGGACCGGAGAATGGTAATCTTCCGTGGGAAACAGAATAATTGTCTATCAAAAGAACGTCCCCTTTTTGCCAGGAGAATATGGATAGATGTTTCCAGAATGTTTGGCTGACTTTGCCTATCTCGGAAACACTTATCTCGGAATCATCTCCGAAGATCACATTTGTATCCTGGTCCTTAGGTTCCACTAACTTCTTTTTTAAGAATGTAAGAACATACAGAACTCCTGCCAAGATAAAGCTTCGGATGGTTCCTTGCTGTTTTAGGATTTTTGCATATTCTAATCTGGCTGCATCTTGGTGAAATACTTGGCTATGATTATGCCAAGCTTTAGTTTTGGCGATTGGGTGTTTACGTACTGCAACCTGTTTATTAGTGAGTTTTAATCCATCTTCAGGCAACCATTCTACTTGGAATCTTTGTTGCGCGGCAATCTTCTCGACTTGTTTTTTTTCTTTGGTTGAGAACATCTCGTCCCAACGTTTTGTTTTCCAAAGATTATAACGAGAAGCGTTAGGGCCGTCGTATTTGCGGATATATTTGACTCCCTTAGTTTCAAACTTTTTCAGTAGATCAGGATCCAGGTCCTCGTAGATTTTTCGTAGATCTGCGATCGGAGTTTCTCCATGCTCCTTGGGCGCAACCGCGCAGAAGAACATTAGTTTGCGGGGAGGTTTGTCCAAAAAACTCATCTCAGCATGCTGCATGATAGGATAATGAGGAGGAAGTTCACTTGCGGTATGGACAAACTGAGTAACTTTGTTTCTGGGAGAAGTTCCCAAATAATCGGTTTTCAGATTTTTATCTAAACTAAGCGCAACGTCTTCGAATTCTTGGGCAGAAGAAATTTGAAAACCTCTGAATAATACTGCGCCGTATTCCAAAAGGTCAGTCTCGATCGACTTTTTATTTTTAGAGATCCATGCAGGTAAAAATCCGGACTCTAAAGCGTTCGTGTCACCAGGGCCGTAAATCCTAGGAAGTTCTTTTCCTGGGAAAAAAGATTTTTCTACCCTTCCTATACCTTTCGGCTTAGTTTTGTTAGCGGAAACTTTCTTAATTGCGGATTTGCCAGATCGGGAAATTGTATTTGTTTTCATAAAGGCTCTCCCGTTAGAGAATGAAAACTTTTATAAAACTGTAGAATGGAAAGGCAAGTCTTTTCATTTCCATCTTGATTCGGTGGCTTCTTCTAAAATAGGTATACCGTGAGTTCTATTAAAATTCGTTGGGAAGATTCTTGGGTGGAGATGGCATGGTTTTGCTATCTCTGTAACGGAGACTATGAATATCTGGGTGTTCCCGACCCAAAACTAAGATATAGCTTCGAACATTGTGCAGAAATCATCCAACTCGTAGATGAACTTGGTTATCAGAATATTCTTCTTCCTTCTTCTTACCAAACAAACGGAAGTCCTTTATTATACTTCGTGGAATTTCAGAAGACTCAAGACGGTTATGCGCAGAATACTGCGATGTTTTTTTGATGTGGCCCGAAACTGAAGATAGATTCGCAGACAAATGTAAAATATTCGTAGAAAAAGTTTTGCCCCTTATCAAAACAGTTTCATTACCGAAAGCCCAAGGAAGAATTCCGGAAAGAGAACCGGTCACTCCTTTAACAACTGGAGAAAGAAAATGAAAATTTCACTTTCTAATGAAGGCCCAAGTTTTTCCAGATTCGTTTATGGTTGTTGGAGATTACACTCAGATCCAAAGGGATCAGGCACCGATCGAATTTTAGAAAAGATAGAAGTTTGTCTGGATTCCGGAATAGATACTTTTGATCATGCGGATCTATATGGCGAATACGGAAACGAAGAGAGATTCGGCTTAGCATTAAAGTCTAAGCCTGGGTTAAAAGATAAGATCAAGATAGTGACTAAGGCTGGAATTCAGCTTCCGGGGCCAAATCGTTCAGGAATTTCAGTAAAACATTATGATACTTCTGGTAAATATCTAATAAGCTCTGCTGAAAATTCATTAAAAAAGCTAAATGTAGATAAACTAGATCTGCTCTTAATCCATCGACCTGATCCTTTGATGAATGCAGACGAGGTTGCTAAAACTTTTAGATCCCTGAAAGAAAGCGGCAAAGTTCTATATTTCGGAGTTTCGAATTTTACTCCTTCGCAATTTTCACTTTTGCAATCTAGATTGGATTTTCCTTTGGTTACAAACCAAGTAGAGTTTCATCCATTTTATCCTGATCCTTTGGTGAATGGAGTATTTGATCAGGCCCAAGAATTAAATATTAAGCCTATGATTTGGTCTCCCACGGCAGGCGGTAGGATCTTCCGACCTAAAACCGAACAAGAAACTGTTTTATATAAAACATTAGAAGAGCTGGCAAAGAAGAAGAATGTAACTATAGATGCAGTATTATTCTCCTGGTATCTCTATCATCCTGCACAATTGGTCCCAGTTTTAGGGACGAACGAACCGGATCGAATCAGATCGGCGATTAAATCATTTCAAGTTCAGTTAGAAAGAGAAGAATGGTTCCAAGTTTTAGAAGCTGGAACAGGCAAAAGAGTTCCTTAATATAAAAAAATGACCATATAAGAAATTTCTAATTAGAATATAATACTTATATTTATACTGCTCGTTCGATATCAAAACGGAGAACCAAATGAAAATCGAACAAAGCAGAAAGAGCCTTTCTCTTTTGACAGGGATTTTAATATTCCTGCTCAATTGTAACGGGGAGAAGGCTGTAAACACGGAAAGTTTATTAGGACTGATCCAGAAAACGGACCAAACGAAAATTGGAACAAACTATTCGGACCTTGCGGTTATCGATACTGTAAATGGCACCGGAACATTCTCTTTACTCACTTATAATGTGGCAGGGCTCCTGGAACCTTTTTCCAGTTCGAACCCAAGTGAGAACACTCCTTATATGGGGCCCTTGATGACTCCATTTGATCTGATTCAAGTCCAAGAGGATTTTAATTACCATGCAAGTTTGTATGCAAACGATGTGCATCCTTATAGATCCGCCACAAGTGGTGGAATGGGGATTGGAGATGGTTTGAATACATTGTCCTATTTTCCATTTTCGGATTTCCAAAGAGTGGATTGGGATGCATGTAATGGAACGGATTGTTTAACTCCTAAAGGTTTTACTTTAGCAAGGCATAAGGTAGCACCCGGAGTATTTTTGGACGTGTATAATTTACATACGAACGCAAGTACAGAAGACGCCGACCTCGCAGCTAGAAGATCTAATGTATTACAAATTCTGAATTTTATAGAATCCAATTCTGCAGGAAATGCAGTGATCGTGATGGGAGACACGAATACGAGATACACCAGATCGGGCGACAATATCAGAGAGTTTATTAATCGCGGATTTACTGATGTTTGGATTCAGCTGATCCGAGGTGGATCATATCCAACACAAGGAGCAGATGCTTTGACGGACTGCGAAGGTCATAGAACAAGTGCAGGATGCGAGATAGTGGATAAAATATTCTATCGTGGGAATTCCTATATTTCTTTATCTCCTAGTTCTTATTTGATAGAAGAGGCAAGATTTGTGCATCCGGTGACAGGAGTTCCTCTTTCAGACCATTATGCAGTCTCTTCTACATTCAATTATTCTCTTTTTCAGAATTTATTGTATAGTGATTCCTTTGGTGGACCTCATGGAACTGCATTCAATGATGTGAATTCTCTTCCTTCTTCTCCATCTGTATCTAAATTAAGTTTAAGATCCGGATCAAGAGTGGATGCGGTTTCTTTACAATTAACGAATGGAACAGTTTTAAGCCATGGAGGAACAGGGGGAAGTTTACAAAGTTTGAGTCTGGGATCGGGAGAGTATTTAGACCAAGTAAAACTTTGCAGTGGTGTAAAAAATAGTCATACTCGTATTTTTTATGCTCAATTTCGCACAAGCCTAGGAAGATTCTTAACAGGAGGATCTACTACTTCAAGCTGCACTACTTATTCAGCACCTAACGGATGGGGAATTATAGGATTTCATGGTAGGAGTGGGGATGAAATAGATACACTAGGTGTCATCTTTGCCCCTGTTCTATAAATGATGGGGAAAGTATTTAGGCCGAACATTCGATAAAAATCGAGGAATAAAAAGCGATCCATTTGTTTCTAAATAAAAAGTTTCCTAAATATGTCCGAGGTTCGTTTCAGGGCGTATAGGATTTTTAGGAGAAATGAATGTTTCGCTTTCTAACTTCAATCTTAATCATTGCCTTTCTGTTCGTATGTAAGGCTGAGAATTCCCAAAAGCAATCGGGGGACGTTTCCGATCTACAGCTCTCTAGATCTGCATCTGCACCTATGCCTTCTGCAGATGGACAGCCAATGCAAGAGGTCGAGAAAAAACTTACCGGTAAGGCAGGCGAAAGGGAAGAAGCACCAGAGGACCAGATCAAGACCTTTGCTACTCCTAAGATCGGAAATCTGAAGATCGGTCGTCTTTTAGAATATAAGGTAGATCTAAATTTCGAAACGAAAGATTTTATCGCGGCTCGAAAATTCTTATTAGAACTTTCAGGTAAGTATGGATTTGTTCAGAGCGAAAGTCTTCAGAATTGGGGAGGAGATACTGAACCAAGTATGACTGCAGTCATTCATGTAAAATCAGCCGACCTATATCAGGTCTTGATGGAATTGGAGAAAATAGGAACTCTCACTTCTGAAAATATACAGGTAGAAGATCATACTGAAAATTATACATTAGAGCAGATCCATGCAAAAAGGGAGAAGATCAGGATTGCAAGAAGAACAGATCTTGGTGCAAGATCCACTCCAAGAAATGCAGCCGAGATTGAAGAACTTATAGGGCAATCAGAAGATTCTGCAGACTCTGCTGAGTTCGAAAAATGGAAGATACTAGATAGGGTCAATTGGGCGAAAATCAGTATCCATATGTACGGTCCTAAAAAACCTAAAGCGGTAGAAGTTCCAAGTTTTGGAGATGCATTTATCGATTTGGCGAGTCTCGGATTAAAACTGATCCTATCTTTAATCTATATTATTCCTTTAGCATTGATCGCGGCTGGAATTCTATACTTCATTAAATATGCCAAAAATAAATGGTTCAAATAAATTAAGAAAATATAAAGTATAACCAAAGGGTCGCAGAGATTAAAAGTCCTGCGGCCCAGATATCATTTCTGAAAAATGCTTTAATTCCAGATTATTTTGTTTCCGGGGAAACCATGGTTTTTAGCCTAGAAGAAAAGTGCCTGGGGGAAAAGAATGCCGACTCTGGAAGAAGCTCAAAAAGAAATTATCGCCGAGTTCTCGGAAGCTGCAGACTGGGAAGAAAGATACCAGATGCTGATCGAGATAGGGGACGAGCTTCCTGTTTTGGCTCCGGAATTAAAAACAGAAGATAGATTGGTCCCAGGTTGCCAATCCAGGGTTTGGGTTGTTCCGGAAGAAAAAGAAGGCAAATTATTTATCCAAGCGGATAGCGATTCTGCGATCACCAAAGGAATGATCGCATTACTCTTACGAGTTTTTTCGGGAAGAACAAAAGAAGAGATTAAGTCTGCATCTTTAGAATTCCTAAAAGAGATCGGACTGGATAAACATCTTTCCATGAGCCGTAGAAATGGTCTCTACTCTATGGTTAATAGAATTAGAAGTTTTTAATATTTCTAACTTATATAAGGTTCGTTCGAGACCTCGTTCGGATTTTTCTTTCCGGCAGGAAAATGTTTACTCAGTTCTTCCGTTAGTTCTTTAATCCCTGTCAGTATCGCATTTTTAGGAACACCGGATTTAAAACCTTCTCCTATCTTAGTAGAGATCAGATTCAATTTTTCTTGCCCTATCTTTTTGTAAATACCACGATCTGCTAAGGTTACGATTTTCTTTTCAGAAAGAAGAATATAGATCAGTATTCCTGTATTTTCTTCTGTGTCCCAAACTTTTAAGAAAGAGAACATCTCTATCGCTCTATCTCTTGCGGTTTTGCCGGAGAATATTTGGAAAATCGGGATCTTTGTTTCGACCGCTACTTTTAATTCCCCTCTGTGAGTTTTTTCGGAATCTGCAACTGCAGATGTGATCTCTCTCAGTTCCTTGGGACTAAAATATTTTCTTAATAAAGTAAAACCTGATAGAGGTCCATTTCCTATTCTGAATAAGTCTAGGAACCCTGCAAAAATATTGCGTATAAGTCTTTCGATTAAAGAAGGATTTTTGCTCATAAGAATTACCAATCCGAAGAGGATCCTCCTCCGCTAAAATCTCCTCCTCCGCCGCTGAAAGAATCACCTGAAGATGAAGAAGAACCCCAGCCAGAGTCACCGGAACTATAGGAGCTCCAAGAACTTCCGGACCATCCACTTCCTCCACCAGAACCTGGATTTTTGGCCGCTATATAGATGATACATAGCAGTATAAAGAATATTACCAAAAGTGGAAGCATTACTTCTAAAGAAAAACCTAATAATCCCCCCACCCAATATCCTGCGTAAGTAGCAACTCCCGCTTGGAGTAGGCTAAATAATTTTCTAAATAAGAATCCAACTACGATCCCTATTACGACCAAGGCTCCTATATAAAGTCCGAAATTATCATCTTCTGTTTCTGCGTTTGATGATCCGTAACTGGTGGAGCTTGGTTCAGGCAATTGTTCTCCGTCGATAAGCCCGAGTATCTTTTCGATTCCTTGGTCAATTCCTTCGAAATATTTACCTTCTTTGAATAGGGGTCTAACGTATTCTAACTGGATTCTTTTACTGACTACGTCCGGTATGGCTCCTTCTAATCCTCGTCCGATCTCAAAACGCATTTTTCGATCGTCTTTTGCGACTAAAAAGATAACTCCGTCTGCAGTACCTTTTCTTCCTATTTTCCAATCTTCAGCTAAACGAATAGAATACTGCTCTATTGTCTCATCACCCGTTGTTGGTATGATGACCAAAACCACCTGGCTTCCTTTACGTTTTTCGAAGTCTCTAAGTTTATTTTCTAAATTAGAAACTTCTTCTTCGCTTAATGTAGAAGTCAGGTCTGTGACCCTATGCGCCAATTTGGGAATAGGGATCTGATCCGCGAAAATCCCGGTACTGAATAATAAAAATGGAAGAAAAAACAACCGTCTCATCTGAAATCTATTTTTTAGAATTGGACTTGAGGAGGTTTAGAAATCTCTTTTTCGTTTTCTACGCTGAAATTCGGCTTCACATCGTAACCGAAAATTTTAGCGGTGATCACGTTTGGAAATGTTCTGACTGTGATGTTATATTCTTGAACAGAAGTGATATATCGGTTTCTTGCAACAGCGATCCTGTTTTCAGTACCTTCTAACTGAGCTTGTAAGCCTATAAAACTTTTGTCCGATTTTAGGTCCGGATATTTTTCTACAACCACCATCAATCTGGATAATGCAGAGGTCATTTGTCCTTGTGCCTGATTGAATTTTGCAAACAGTTCAGGATTATTTAGTACTTCAGGTGTTGCTTGGACGGAACCTACACTGGCTCTGGCTCTTGTGACCTCGATCAATACTTCTTTTTCTTGAGCGGCGTAACCTTTTACTGTATTGACCAGGTTCGGGATGAGATCCGCTCTTCTCTGGTACATATTGATTACTTCTGACCAAGCAGCTTTTACCTGCTCGTCTTGGACTTGGATCGTGTTATAACCGCATGAGTTTGTGAAAAACAGGGTCAGACCGATAAAACCGATCAGAAAACTTTTACGGATCCGAAAAAAATCGCCTTGGGACATTCCCACCTCCGACCTGCGGAATTCTGTAAGGAAAACGTCCCTTGGCAATCGGTTTTTTCTGGCAACATTCTGTTTTATGCCGCCTCTTTTGGGAAATTTTGGTGTTTTTCCAAGGCTCTTTTGCGGATTTCTTCGATGAGCTTATCTGCGAGCATTTCTGCCAGAGCGGATATTTTTTCTTGGTTGATCGAGTTTCTATGTTCGGTTTTCATTGGCGCCTCCTTGTGGTCCGTATATAAAGATACAGCGGGCCCCGGACAAATCGGGCGGGCAGAAAATAAAAAAAACCGGGAAAATTCCCCGGCTGCTTCACCCGATAATAAATAGAAAAATGGCAAGGACCGCCTGGTACGAATGGAATTGGATTACAAAACCCGACTCGAGGAAATCGAGAAGGTAGACGGTTATTTTCGTAGGTCCCCGGAAGGGATTTGGTCCTACGAGTTGGATTCTCCTTTAGATACCACTTTTCCGATTGAGGAACAGTGTCGGTTGATCTATGAGAATGCGAGACTCACTCATTGCAACGATACCATGGCCAGGATCTACGGGTATCATAACGCAGAAGAGATCAAAGGTGTTCTTTTAAAAGACCTTGTTGGACCACCTAACAAGGTGAATGTGTTCGGTATTATGGAATTTGTACGCTCCGGCTACAAGACCCATGATAGTGAATCAGAAGAAGTAGATCGAAAAGGAAAACGTAAATATTTTCTAAGCACAGCTTTGGGGGTAGTGGAGAAAGGGTTTTTACTACGAGCTTGGGGAGTGCAGAAGGACGTAACCTCCATCCGTGCAGCAGAGTCCAGACTCAAGAGAACAATTGCATTAGAAAGTTTACTCACGCAACTTTCCCGATATTTTTTAAGCGTAGAACCTGGAAACACAACGGAAGCAGTGAACCATGCCTTAGGCGAACTTGGAAAATTCTGTGGGGCAGACAGAGCATTTTTATTTTTATACACTCATGCGGGTCTTACCATCTCAAACACGAATGAATGGTGCGCAGATGGAATAGAACATAGGATCCATCTATTACAAAATCTTCCTATAGAAACATTTCCTAAATCGGATTACGACACGATTAGTAATAAGGGTCATATTGTTTATGATTCTTTGGATAATGTTCCTTCTACACATGCTTCTTTAAGAAATCTTTTAGAGAGAAGGGGGACTCGTTCCTTAGTAGTGGTCGGACTTTCTTCGCGTGATGAAGAGCTTGGCTTTATCGGATTCGATTCTGTGAAAGGACAAAAACTTTGGACGGAAGAAGATATTTATGTTTTGAGACTCGTAGGCGACTTGATCGTTCTTGCATTCGATAGACAAAAAAGAGAATCAGATCTGAACGATTTTTATGAAAGAATGAATCACGATCTGGAATTGGCGCGTCTGACTCAAAGATCTTTAGTCTCTAGAGAATTTCCTAGTTCACCTTTTTATAAAATGGATAGTTATTTCCGTCCTTTCGAAAAAGTAGGAGGAGATATCATAACGTATATCCAACATGAAACCGGAGTGCTGGATATTTTGTTCGGTGATGTTTCCGGTCATGGGATCTCTTCTGCCATGGTTTCGGGGATGGCAGTACTTTCCTTTAGGCATCATGCAAAAGCAGGACTTTCTCCGGCAGAAGGTATCCAGCAGTTCGTAAAAGATCTAAAACCTATGGTGGTGGAACATCATATCGCCGCTGTCTGGGCTAGGTTTTTTCCTTTAGAGAAAAAGTTAGTCTACTCTTACGCAGGCCATCCTCCCATCGTGCTGTTCAGAGGAGAAGAGAAGATAGAACTGAAAGGTATGAATCTTCCTCTTCTGATCTTTGATTCTATAGAATATTTTAACGAATCGATTAAATTACAAAAAGATGATAGAATCGTATTCTATTCTGATGGAATGTATGAAGTGTTTAATGCTGAGGGTAGAATATTGGATCTGCCTGGTTTTCAGGACATTCTGCTTCAACATAGAGATCTTGGAAACCTAGACGAGTATTTGGATCAAGTTGTCTCAGAAGTATTCCAATTTTCTGAAGGTGTATTTGGAGATGATATGGCTATGTTAGTTATTGATATTAATGGGTAGTGGCCTTAATTTTACTCGGTAACCTTCTTTTTTCTGCCTAATAAAAATACTCCTGAAAGAACTATGATCGTCCCGGCCACGTTTTCCCAGGTGATGATCTCTCCTAAGAGGATTGCTGCCAAAAACAAAGTAAATACGGGACCTACACTTCCAGCGATGGACGCCTTATTGGAACCTATTCTTTGGATTCCTGCAGTTGTTAAGAATGCAGGAACTACTGTTGTCAAAAATCCTAAGGCAAATCCATATCCATAAACCTGCCAAGGTTGATGCATTAGGATTTCATAATTCTTTGTGAAAAAAAAGTGGATGAGCACGAAAACGCCTGACCAGATCATTAATAGGGCGGTGAATTTTCGAGATCCCAGTTTAGGGATCATTTGCCCACTTCCTATTATATAAACTGCATAAGCTAATGCGGATAGAAATACTAGTGTCGCTCCGATCCATGCGGATTTTCCTTGAGTTTCCGCGTCTGGCAAAAATGCCAATAGTATGCCTGAGTATGTGAGAGCTACAGAATAGATTTCGATTTTGTGAACCTTCTTCTTTAGAAAAACAAAGCCTAAAAGTAAAACAAGTGCCGGGAATGTGAACAAAACTAACCTTTCCATAGAAGCGGATAAGTATTCCAATCCCCAGAAATCAAAGAAGCTGGCCATATAATAGCCGATGAATGCGAGTAAAACCACAATCCCATAATCGTTTCGGGAAATTGGATTGTCTGATCTTTTAGAAGTTTCTTGGTAAAGAACGAAAGCGAAGAATGGAATTGCAAATATCATTCTGAGTGCGAGCACCGTGACTGAGTCTATTCCAAATTTATAAACTAATTTTACGAGCACTCCCTTAGAGGAGAATAATACGGTTCCCGCCAGAGCATATAGGTATCCTAAAGTCTCTTCGTTGGATCTAAAAGTCAGAGTGGACTTCAATGTTTAACGTCCTAAAAAGAAATAATTCAATTGTTTTCTGGAAGTGATGAATCCTCCTCCAGGGTGAATTGCAGGAAAGAAAGAGTCTCCCGCAATTTCGGAAGCTGCTTTTAGATCCCGAATTTGGCCGTAACATTCAGAAAGATAGAATGCATGGCCGCAGCCTAATAAGTGATACCCTTCGTGGACCATTGTATTGGACGCTCCGCCAACGAGTAGATGTCCAAGCGAAGCAGTATGGGCTAAGACAAATCCTCTGGTTCCGGTAGGGCTGTCCACTGCTCCCAATACTTCGAAGGTAGGAATAAAGAATAGAGCTAAAATATAAGAAGCAAATTCGTAAGCGATGTCTGAGAATCGAACTCCTGCCAATGCCAAGATCCGATCACAACCATCAGGCAATTCTGCATTATAAAGTTCTTCCATGATTGCTTTGCCTGTCCATCCAGGCCTTTTCCAATCTTTTACTTGAGCAACCTTTGCTTGTAGATTATATAGGACCAATTCTTCATTCCAAGAATTGAATAAATAGTCCATTCTTTCGGTCGAAACGTTTTCATCCTTCCATACGCATACTCGGACGAATTTCATTTTTCCGTATTCATAAGTCTCTCTCACGGAAGATTTATGGAATCCAACTGTAGTGCAGGAGGTTAATAAGATAAGAAGAAGGAAGCAAATATGTCGCATGTTTGCAATTCTTTAGAACCTTAGAAAAACTCCTTGGAAAAGCAAGGACTTTCGTTCGATACTAATAGAGGAAGCTTGCCTTGGAGCAGTCCAAGTTTTAAGTAAATGAGCTCAGCAAAATTAAAGAATAAAAAGCAAACGAAGAAGGTCCCTTCAAACAAGAGATCTTCTTCTCCTTTATTCCTCGTTCTTGTAGGAATTCCATTCTGCTTTTTTCTGATCAGCGCAATGCTTGGGAGCGTTTTAAAGATAGATCGAGTCAGTTCGGAATCTGCATATGAAAATAGGTTGAATCCGATCGAAAAGGCTTGGAGAGGCTTGAAATTGAAAGTATATGCTTACGAATACGGCTCCGATTATCGAAATAAAATTCCCGAAAACGAGGGACGTGCCTTAGGTTTAATACGCGAATCCATTCTAGAATCCACTCTGCCTAGATATCTTTTTCTATTTCTGGCAATCGCAGTACCATTTTACTTTTTTATAAGATTGTTTAAGGATAAACCTCAGAAAAAGGCTCTATGGCCTGTGGTCATAACTTCAAATCCTAAGACAAAAAAGACTTCTGCACTTTCTCCCAAAAAAAATCGATCAGAATTAAAATAGATTTGATTACGTTATTATAGCGTATTGAACATGTCGTATGCTTCCAAGTAGACGATATTCGAATTTTTGTAAAATTATTACCCTAATCGGTATAACCGCATTGTTCCTCCAAAACTGTACTTTAGATAAAAGGATAGAATTCGCAGGAGAAGATAAACTAGGCCTGGAAGCGGGAAGTAAGCCCTGCGAAGAAGTAACGCATTATAATCGTTGGTTCGCTTTTTATGGTCTATGGCGTATCCCTGGTTCGAGGGATATTGAGATAGAAAAGAAAGAAGGTAAAGTCTACTTCGCAGAACATTCCGTAAACGGATGGCAGGCGACCCTGAATATACTTACAGGTTTTTTTAGCACTATAACATTCTATAAAGTTACAGTTAATGAATGCGATTTGGGAACCAGATTCGTTCATAAAGACCAATACGAAAAATTCTTCGAAGAAGAAAAGACAAGGGCTCATGCAGAGTTCTTCGCCAAAACCGAAAAAGAATTGGAAGATGCTCTACGTAAATATCTGGATAAGACAAGTCCAGCAGAGCATGCGGGTAAGAATTATAGCATGATCATCTTAAGAACTGGTAAAACAACCGAAGCTAGAGTAGTGGGGCAAGATGTGGATTCCCTCAAATTAGAAACGGAAGATTCTAACGGACAAAAGCATGAGTTTACTCTTTTGAAAAAGGAAGTGTATAAAGTGATCTTTGCAACTAAGATCATTAAAGTAAAAGATACTCCTCCAGTAAAAGAGCCGGTTAAAGAAAAACATTAATCTTAATAACGCATCCCTTCTTTGAGGGATGCGGATTCTCGTTTTCAGTCAATAAATTTACCTATCACAAAAATCCTACTTGTGTATCAGCCTTATATTCGCTTATCATACTTGCTAAGGGAATTCGCAAATGTTATCTTGGCGTTTTTTATTCAATTCTTTACTTTATAAATTTATAATATTTTTGTTTGTGATCCTAGTTTTGGATTGTGGACTCGCTTTAGGATACCAAGCCGAAGAGGAGGCTGCCAAAGCCTCTCAAGAAAATAATAACAATTCAATGTTGGTTACCTTAGGTTTGTTAAGCGGGAATTCGGGCGGTTTTCTTAGTTTTTCTCCTTCTCCTTTGGCATTTTCCGCATCCATTGGGAAAGCATCCTATGATATTACTGTTCATTACTGGCCTGGTTCAGGCACAGGGGAGTTACGTCTCGATCTGGTCTGGAATGGGATAATGGAATGTGCTCCACAAGAAGGAGTGTTTGCAGTATTTAATGACGACCAGTACCCTTTGACTTTTGCCGATGTTCCTTTTAACTGTTTTATTACCGGAACCGGCGAAGTATCGCATATTGTTAATACGGCCATCGGATCCGGACTTCCGAGTGTAGGGACAAACCTAGGAAATTTAAGCGTAATTGTAACCCCTTAGCTTGAGTTAAAATTTGTTCTCGCGGATTGTTACCTCGCTACACCGAAACAAACCGCCATCATATCGCCTTGGTCGAATTTTTTGACCGCCCAGTCCGCAACCTTCTTTGAAGTCTTATAGAAAATTCCTGAACCCTTCTTGGCAGTAAGTCCGCTACCATAAGAAATATGGCCGAGTGGAATATAACCCAATTCGTTTCCTAAAGAAATGATACCAGGCAAACTATAATAATAAAGATGTTCTGGAACATTTAGATATCTCCATTTAGGTCCCAGATATTTTGCGAGAATTCCGTATCTGCAGGTAGAAAGGATCATTCTTCCGCCTGGTTTTAAGTGTTTTAGAATTTTCTGAAGTGTTTCTTTGGGATGATGGAGATGTTCTATGCTTGCCCAGAGAGTGATTAGGTCGAATTTTTCTTTTCCATCTAAGTCCCAAGTCAGAAAATCTTTTTGTTCCACATCTAAACCTAAAGTTTCTTTTGCGAAATGGACTGGGCCGCTCGCAATATCCAATCCTTTGGTTTTCCAATTTCGGCTTTTAAGATAATCTAAGAAATAGCCTGCAGCACAGCCTACGTCTAACGCGGATCTTTCTGGACCTAACATTCTTTCCCAGTCAAAGAAACCTAGATCTTTCAAATTTAAATTGAATACTCTTGCTATCTCTTTTTTGGTTTCTTCTGAATAATAATTATCGTAACCTCTATCAGTCCTTTGGGTGAAGTAAGAATCTTCATAATACTTGGAAACTTCTTTCAAGCTAGGTTGAGGATTTACCTGAACTAATTTGCAATTATTGCATTCTACTATTTGAAAGATCTCTCCTTTTGGACTGGCCTTGGAGAAGAGTGGGGTGAATTCGGAATTAGAGCAAGTATTGCAAGGGATGGATTGCATATTATAAGGATCGGTGATTTATAGGGTTTTCCAACATAAAATGGAAGGCTGGTTCGATTTTTAAGGCTTGCTTTTTAAGTAAATTTATTGTTAAACATAGAATATGCGAACTTCTCTTTGCCTTAGAAAAAAATTATAACAAGTTTTGTCTTCTTTATGCTACTAACCTATAACGTAAGTTGTGGACTTGTGCTTACTGGAACAGATATAGGCAAAGAATTTTTAGGTCTTTCGGAAGAAGATAAAAAGGATCCGGAAAAACAAGCCGCGGCACTACTCTCCCTAGCACTAGCAGGAGGCAATTCTTTACTTATATTTACGCCGATAGCAGTAACTTCTACTGAAGGTGGAAGCGTTGGTTATCAGGTAGCACTTAGATCTGTTCCGTCTGATTGGACTAGTAAGGATGTGTCAGTAGGTTTTGATATAGATGTGTCTTCTTGCCCTAATGGTACATCTCCGAATTTTTGGCCTTTTTCTTTTACTCCTCCATATAGTCCCGTAAACTTGAGCTTTGATACCGTGAATGCTGGAGCATGTATAGTAAACTATACTGTCAGCGGAGAAGTAACTTCTCAAACTTCCGGTTTAATAATAGGTGCATATGCTGGATCTCTTCCTTTGTTAATTCAACCTACTGCTGTTGTCGTGGGTCCTTGAAAGGATAGAAAGTTTAGAAAAACCGCTTTGCCAGGGATAGGGTTTCTAAAATCCTTCCCCTATGTATAGAATCCTTGCATTGTCCTCTCTTTTAGGACTTTCTCTTTTATTCTCCCAATGCCAGCCAGTTGAATCAGTAGAACCTGAAACCTTGAAGATCAAAGCGGTAGGAGATTTGGTCATGGGGACCAATTATCCCGAGAATAAACTTCCTTCCGATCCTAGAAATACCTTGTTCTCTCAAGTGGAACCAAGTTTGAGAGGGGCAGATATACTATTTGCGAACTTCGAAAGTACTCTGACAGATTATCCGCATTGTGCTAAAAATATAAATCGTCCTCTTATATTCGCTTTCAGAACTCCTCCATCATATGCAAAAATTCTAAAGGATGTTGGATTCGATATAGTTTCCATCGCAAATAACCATAGTTTAGATTTCCACCAGCAAGGTTTCGAAGATACAGGTAAAAATCTTTCAGAGGCGGGAGTTAGATTCACCGGAAAAAAAGGTGCGATCACTTATATGAACGTAAAAGGAATTTCCGTAGCTTGGATTGGATTCAGCCATATGGAAAGCGCCCATAATCATGTAAATCATATTGAAGAAGGTGTGGCTCTCGTAAAAGAAGCGAAGAAAAAAGCACAATTAGTTTTCATCTCAGTTCACGGTGGCGCGGAAGGTGGCCCAGCTTTACATGTAAAAAATGAACAAGAGAGATTTTACGGAGAATATAGGGGAAACCTTGTCGCTCTTTCTCATGCTTTGATCGATGCAGGTGCAGATTTATTTATTGGACATGGTCCTCATTTGCCTAGAGCATTCGAATTATATAAAGGGAAATTGATCGCTTATTCTTTAGGAAACTTCTTAGGGTATAGAGTGTTTTCTACGAAAGGATACGGCGGTTATTCTTTAGTCTTAGAAGCAGATCTAGACAAACAAGGGAATTTTATCAAAGGCAAGATCCATCCGCTGCAATTAAGTCAAAACGGAATTCCTGCTCCGGATCCGGATGCTAAGACGACTGAACTAATCCAATCTTTGACTAAATCTGATTTTCCCGGAAAAGGGCCGAAAATCCAATCCGATGGAAGTTTCCTTCCTTAAATTGAGATTTTTTATGTAGGAGCTCCTACAAATTCGATGACAATTTTTTAATTGCGGATTTTAAGATTTTATGATATAGGGGGAAAGGCTTCTCCCACTAACCCGCCTCCTCCACCCAAAGCCGGGTGGGGCCGCCTTTCGAATCCATGTTGGAATTCCAACATGGAGATCAAATTGAGATTCAAAAATAAAAATCCGAATTTCCCTTAAATGAATAGAAAAGAAAATCAAGAAAAGGCCATTGAGCTATATTATTACATTGATGGCCGCATAAATGAGTTCAGTTCCATATATCGAGATAAAAAATTCTTTCAAAGAGATTTGATGGTTTTAAGTCGAATTAAGTCTGGAATTTTTGAAAAAGATATTAAATCTCTCGTTTGGTTGAAAAATGAATCTAAGGGAATCGCTGACACTTTGGGTTCTTACGTTGAAGATCCAAATTTTTTAAATGATATTTACAAACTATTGAGTTTTTTGGGAAATATTTTGGAAGAAGAGCAGGCCTATGAGTAGCCGTTAAATCGGTGCCTCATATGAATTTTATTTTGGGCGGAATTCTATCTGATTTAATTGAATAATTTCTAAATAAAAAAGACCGATATAGGAATTCCTAATCGGTCTTCATACTTAATGAATCCTTAATGCAAATTATTGTGTTTTGCCTGCCGGTTCCAATGCCCCTGCAGGTGATTTGAAGTTGATCTCATAAATATCATAAGAAGAATCTCTCCAACCTGTCACGTAAGCCACAGAAATTCCCAAGAAATATCTAAGCCCAAATTTAAGAGTGTTTGTAGCAAAGGCCGCGATCTCTTCATCTGTGATTGAAAAAGGATGAACTTTATTTCTGGTCTCATCCAGATATAATCCTTCCCAAGTTCCAATCATAGTTCCCTTATATTCTAAACTTAGAATACGACCAGTAACGGAAAAATTTCTTTTTCCTCCAGACTTAGCTTTGCTTACGATCTTGTCAGGCAAACCTTTAGGAAGAGATTTTTCCTGGAGTTGTGCTCCAACTACTTCGTAATCGGAAGATAATGCGACTGCTTCAAATCTGTGAACCCTATATTGGACTAAAATTTCCTGGTTTAGGCTTTTACTTAAGAAGTTAACTACATCCGCGTTCTCTGGACGTACGCTGAATTCGATTTTTTGTTTTGCCGGAACAAAACATTCGTCCTTCATTTCGTCGCAAGCTTCTGAATCGTTTATAGTATAAACTTCTAAAAGACCTTCGTAAGATTCAAAGATGACCCCTCTGCTTTCGAATTGGATCAATTTTGCAACTGTCCAACCTTCGGAATAAGTTCCCGCTGCTGATAAGGACGAGGTAGTTAAAAGAAAGATTCCTAATAAAAGAAATCTTAAGGATGGAATGCGTTTCATTCGAGTTCGATGCTCCCGTTATGTAGGTAGACCCTAAGGGATTCCCTTTGGGTCGCGAATTCGTGAATCCTTTCCGGTTTTTATCTTACATCAAGAAAATATTTCTTTCTGAATTTGAAAATGTAGGAATTCCTGCAAAGCGAATTCTTTTCTGCTCTGCGTCTTTGCGCCTCTGTGTGCAAAAAATGTACTACGAAAAAGGCACTACGTTAATGTTGTATTTCACTTACCCGCCAGGGATGTGTAGGGCGCGAAGCGTCCTGAGCTCCGGCGAAGGACGAGGACGTATGTCCGAGCCCGGAGCAGCCCGGTCTTGCGTTAGCAAGAGGCGGCCAAACCTTTTTGAGATTGCTCCTCCGAGTCGGGTTGGGAACCTGGTCTTGCAAGTAGATCGGAAAAGGGAATCCGGTGAAAATCCGGAGCTGTACCCGCAGCTGTAAACGCCGAAACGGTCGGACAAAACCACTGTCGAAAGACGGGAAGGGTTCGAATCGGGCGTAAGTCAGAAAACCTATCAGGTCTGCTTTCAATTCTCTGGCTTTCGGGAGTTAAGGCCTCAATGTATAAAAGACCCAAACCATTCAGTAAGATACTTCATCTAGGGCTCTTTTTATTTTCCGTCCAAATTTTTTCCCAAGAGCCTCAGAAAGCGGAAACTTCCACTTTAAAAGTGGTGGGAAAGACCGGTTCAAATTCTCAACCGGAAAATTTCAGAAAGAACCCAACCGGTTTTCAGACTTCCATTGATCTGGACCAATACAATGCACGTTATACGAATCTTCCGGACGTTTTAGAAAGAGAAGCAGGAGTAAGGATCAGAAGATACGGAGGCCTAGGCTCTTATTCTACTCTTTCTCTTAGAGGAACAAATCCTAATCAAACTAGGATCTTTATAGATGGAGTTCCTTTTAATAATGCGCAAGGGGGAGAAGTAAACCTTGCGGACCTTCCTTTTGATAATTTGCAAAGTATAGAAGTATATAGAAGTGGTGCTCCTGTAGGATTTTCCGGTTCAGCAATTGGCGGAAGTGTGAACTTAGTCACAAGAACCGGAACCGGTCCTCCTAAAACTCGTGTTAACATAGGAGCAGGAAGTTTTAATACTGGAAAGGGGAGCATAACGCATACTGGAACTTATGGCGGAATAGGAACCAGCGTATTCTTACTAGGTGAAAAATCAGACCAAAATTTTTCTTATCTAAACAATCATGGGACCTTGCTCGTAAATCCTTTGGACGATACGATTGATAGAAGAAGGAACGCTCAGTATGAAAGAACTTCCGGGATGATCGGGCTCAGTGGTGATATCGGGGCAACTAAGATCAAATTTTGGAATGATCTAAATTATAGATTCCATGGAATTCCTGGACCTGCAAGTAACCAAACTCAACAAGTCCATCGTAGATATCTTAGAAATACTTCTTCTTTAGGAACGGATACAAAAGGTTTACTCGACGGATTATTAAGATTAGAGACTAGAACTTTTACTTCATTTACGAATGACGACCTATTCGACCCAAAATCGGAATTTTCCAAAGGAACTCCTAACTCTACTGCTCATATGGGACAGTCCGGGTTTCAGGTCACTCCTACCTTATATCTATTAGAATATTATCAAATTTTGAAATTTCATGCGGGAGTAGAGAGAGAAACTTTCGAAAGATCCAGAAGCACTCCTCAGAATATAGATCTAAAGTACGAACCTGGAAAAACAAGGACCTATACAACTTTTCAAGTAGAAGACGAGTTTCGATTCTTAGATGGGAAGTTAGTAATGACCCCTGGAGTTTCTTGGGATTCTTATAGGGACAAATTTCAGTCCGACGAACCTTGGTATAGAAAACAAGATCCATTCGCACCTGCCATCAAGACCACTGAATTTTCTAATCCTAAAGTAGGCCTTCTCTGGAGGTTTTGGGAGAAAGATAATTATTCTTTGGAATTCAAATCCAATATTGCGAAACAGTATCGGATCCCAAGCTTCTTGGAACTTTTCGGAGAAGTCGGGACAATCATAGCAAACGATTCTCTTAAGCCGGAGAGAAGTGAAAACGGTGATGCTGGAATTACCGGAAGATATAAAAACGGTGAACTAAAATCAAATATTACAATTTCCTATTTTAGAAAAAGGATCAAGGATATGATCCTATTCATTCCGAATTCTCAATTCACTTTGAGACCGGAAAATGTGGATTCAGCAAGGATTGATGGGGCAGAAGTCTCTCATAAAACGGAATATAAGGGTTGGAAATTTTTGTTAGAGTATACTTACCAAGAAGCGATCAATACTTCTCCTGCTCCTTATTTAAATGGTAAATATCTTCCTCTTAGGCCAAAACATGAGATCTCCGGAACAATTGCATATAGAGGAAAAACCTGGGAACTTGGTTTTGAAGGTGTATATGTTGGTGCTGTATTCAAAGACAGGACAAACGAATATGTGAATTATCAACCAGCTCGCCAAATTTGGAACGCATACCTTACACTTGTATTATATACTTCTCCTGAGGAAGAAGATCCTAATAAGAAAGGGGAAAAAACTCCCAAAGAACTACTCTTAAGTATAGATCTTAGGAATATGGGAGATAAGAGAGTGGAGGATATTGTAGGATATCCGCTCCCAGGAAGAAATTGGTTTATTACATTAAGTGGAAGGTTTTGATGAAATTTGCAGCACGTATCATTCTACCTTGCTTTATTATCTTTTTTTCCTTTTGCGGAGATATAGAAAGACCTCCTTTATATACTTTATTTTTAACTCCAAATCTTCCTAATAATATCGGAGTAGTGACCACAGACTTTGCAAGCGGTGGTAGGTTTAAAGTATTAAATCCAGAACTTCTACTTTCTTATCCTGGACTGACACCTATCCATTCTGATGCAGTCGCAAGATTCGGAAATGGTAATGTCTATATTCTAAATCGTTTGAATCGGGATAGCGTTCAAGTTTTAGATCCAGATTTCGGATTCCAGACAAGGGCAGAATGGTCCATGGGAGCGGGAACAAATCCGGCTGATATTGCGATCGTAGGCCAGAATAAGGCTTATGTTTCACTTTATGGATCTAGAATATTAAAAATTATTCATCCTTTGACTGGGGCAAGTCTTGGGCAAATAGATCTGGGAGGATATTCCGAACCTAGCTCTATCCCTGATAATCTGCCTGAAATGTCAGGAATGCAGATAGTAGGCACAAGCCTTTTTATTGTATTACAAAGATTAGATCGAAATGATCCGAGCGGATATTTTCCCCCGGGGAGCTGGGGATCTCTTCTTTTGGAAATTGATACTGTAACAGATTCTATTATTGCTACTTATACATTCCCAATTCCGAATCCTGTTGGCAAGCCTCAGATGTTGGAACTTTTCGGAGAGACCCATTTGGTTTTTGCTGCAGCGAATAGAATGGGTTTTTTAAGTCAGATTGACGGCGGGGTGGTCGCATTTAGACTTTCTTCCAGAACTTTTCGCTCGGGCTTGCTATTTCCAGAAAGTGCAGCCGGTGGAGATATACTCGGTGTGCAGATCAAAAACGAACAATTGGGTTACGCAAGTGTTCTGGATGCTTCTTTTAATAAAACATTACAAGTCTTTAATCCAAGCACCGGGCACAAACTGTCAACTTTGCTTTTTATTCCTTCTTCGTATGACGCTAGTTTGACTACAATCCTACTAGCGGATGACGGAATACTTTACGTTTCCAATACCCAGTTCACTCAACCCGGAGTGACAATGTTCGATACCAGAGATAATCGGCTCTTAACCCCGGCACCAATCTCTGTGGACCTCCAACCTTTCGACTTGATACAGCTCAAAGAATAATTCCGATAGAATTCTTTACCCTAAGTCGAAACCGGATTGACAAAGCTTTAAAAGAATGGATGATCCATCGTTGTTTTTCGGAGGCCTATTCCTTGATTTCCGATATGTTCCAAATGATTGCCGCGGGCCACAAGGCCCAGGTTATTTATTCTTTAAGAGAAAACCCGGATCTAGCCTCCAAACAAAATCCGGAAGGGATTACTCCTGTACTTTTTGCTCTATATTACGGCAAAGAAGATATTATAAATTCTTATCTTAACCTGGGAATTCCACTCAATCTATTCGAGGCTGCTGCGTTGGGAGACGAGGAGCGTGTTAAAATACTCGTAGAACTCAATCCAAGTATTGTTCATTCTTATAGTCCTGATGGCTGGACATCTTTACATCTTGCATCTCATTTTGGAAGGCTTTCCATCATACAATATTTATTAGAGAAGGGAGCGGACATCCACGCTAAATCCAAAAGTAAATTATCAATCGGTAATACTGCATTACATTCTGCCGTCGCTTCTTGGAGAGTCGATGCTGTTGAGTTACTTTTAGAACATGGTGCTGATCCAAACTTTACCCAAGACGGTGGCTTCTCTCCGCTTCATATCGCTGCTTCCAGACAGGGAAATGAACAAATTGTTTCTTTATTATTGAAGAAGGGAGCAAATCCGGATCTTAAAACAGAAGATGGCAAAACTGCAAGAGAGATTGCAGCAGAAAGGGGAGTCGCTTTTAGCGCTTAATTTTTATAAGGATTGCAAATAGTAACGCTATTTGTGATCCGAAAAGTATATAGATCCAATTCATATGGTTATCTTGCGCTTTCATTTTCCTTTCCGTTTCCAATTCACCTTTCAGTTTTTCAATTTCTAAGCGAAGAAGGTTGATACTAATTATTAAATCTTCTGAACTTTTGTTGGATATCCTCTCTGCGAGGGAATTGTTCCTAAATGCTGAAGTTTGTTTTTTATATTGGCGCTTAGAATTTTCTAACTCTGCAAGTTCCTTCCGAATACTTTCATTCAAAGGCCATTTTTCATAGGCCTTTTCTAAATATTCTTTTGCCTTAAGAAAGTTTCCCTTCTTCTTTTCCTCTATGCCAATTCCAATCCAAGCCTGAGTTAAGATAAATTCAGCCTTCGAGTTTGAAGGATCCGATTCTAAGATAGAATTTGCCAATATGTAAGCTTCTTCGAATTGTTTGGATTCTAATAGAATGTTTCCTTCTTGGATCCATTTATCTAATACAGATGTTTCTTCAGAGAGTAAAAACAAAGGAGAGATGATTAGAATAGAGAAGACCGATATCCTAAAAAATGCAAATTTCCTGAATACTTCTCTCATCTGTCGATCCGAATCGCTTTATGAGCGTATCTTCTTCTTGGCATAGGCAGAGAATGAGTTACCCAAGCGGAACCTAAAGGATTCCCAGAATCCAAAGAATACACAGTATTTTCAGGAATATTAATGGAAGAAGCTCCGCCAAAAGAAAAAATTTTACGTGTCTCGTAAGAAGTTTGAACTGCTGGAAAATAAAGAGAAGAAGGAAGACTTGGGCCCAAAGAAAAAGAAGACGAACCTAATTGATAAAACTCAGTTCTATTCGTAGGAATAATAGAAGTTGCAGGTTGGAATACATTTCCTGAACCTGTTGAACCTCCTATAACCGCAAAATAAACTCCGTCTGCAGGATATGGATCCAGGGAAGAAGGTAAAATACAAACTCCACCTGCTCCATGTTTAGATTCTCCTAAACTAGGTTCACCGAATGAAGTTGTTGTATTTGCAGAAGCAGCAAAACCATCTGTGCTTGAGTTTGCACTTCCGCTGTTGTAAGTCCTACCACCAGTATAAAAAATTACCCCATTGATTGCACAACCAGACATATCAACTCTACTGAATATAGTAGAAGCGGAAGAAAAAGAGATCCATTGGCCATTCGTCCCGAGTTCAGGATAGAACTTTAGAATTGTATTAAATACTGGACCATTCGTCATGTCAGTGGAATTCGAACCGGAAAGAATATATATCTCATCTCCTATAGAACCAACCACTGCACCGATAGACCCGGATGGTAACGAAGCCTTTGTCTCCCAAAGATCTGCATAAGGATAATACACTTCGACCTTGGAAGAAGTTACGTAGGTTCCGGAAATATTTTCCATCCCTCCTATCACATATATTTTATTTTTATGATGCACGATGGATGCGTATGCTCTGGGAGTAGGAACGTTTGTAATAGAAGGATACCAAATATCTGTTACTGGATCAAATAGATCTACTTCCTTGATTGGGAGCCCATCATTTCCAATTCCGCCTAGGATCCAAATTCCTCGAGTTTTAGGAGGATCATTCGAGATCCATGTAGTAAATTCTAAAATACTTCCTTCTTCTATCTTTTGAGATCCACAGGTTAAGATTACTCTGTAGGAAGTATTTGCAGATAAGTTGTTCCATTCTAAAAAATGAGATTTAGAAGATTGAATACTTGGAATGATTCCGTCGTTTGCATACATTGTACCTTTAGATGTTTTCGAGCAATTCCAGGAAACAACTGCAGAGTTAGGTCCTAACTTGGCTACAAATGCATATTCGGCTCGGGCAGATTCTTCTCCTAAAATTTCAGATAAACCGGAACTGGTGCAAAATTGAAAATGAAGACAGAAAAGTAAAATTATAAAAACAGAATATATTCTTTTCATAGTGCAAACCCCCAAGAAAACCGAAAGCCAGATCTACAAAAGTTTACATCTTCTTCTAAACTACATTGAGAGCGAATACCTATCCGGATAGAAGACCTGGATTCAGTCTGCCAATTCCAGCCGAACTCAAAAATTAAATCGGGATTGATTGCGGAAGTCCTTTCTTCTCCAGTCCGTGTCATAGTACTGAAACCGGCTCCTGCTAACCAATAAGGAGAAGAATTTCCATAATATTTACCAAGATATATAGACTGGCTCCAGATACTTAAGTTTCCGTTCTTTCCTTTCCCGAAAGAAGCTTCAGACAAAACACCATAGAACCAAAACTTAGAGTTAGTATCTCTTTCCAAAAATGCTCCTCCTCCATAAGTGACAGGAAATGCCTGTCCCCATGTTCCCAAGGAATAATATCCAGATCCGGATAATCCTATTCTCCAATCTCTTTGTTTAGAAGCTTCTAATAGATAACTCTCCGGAAGAGTAGGCGGCTCCGAGGAGACCTCATCAAAAGTATGAGAAAGAATTTTACTTTTATCCAACTCGGCAAAACCAAGTTCCGTTTTTAAGATAAGTTTGTTTTCCCTTTTTTCGATCAAGATCCCTTTGAGTTGGGTTCCATCAGTTAATTTGAATTCAGAATAACGATAGGAAGAATCCGGTCCCTTCCTTCTTGGATCAATTCGTTGGAGATCCGATCTGGGGATTTTGTATTTTTTCTCCTTCCAAGAAATAAGAATGAACTCTGATTCTTCAGAAACTTCTTCGGTAATAAAGGCGTCGCCATTCTTGAATAATATTTCAGTAGAGAAAAGATAAGAAGGAAGGAAGAAGATCCCGTAAAAAACAAATGCAAACTTTTTGAACATAAATTGAATTTCAGCTGAAGAAGATCGAAATAAAAATTCGGATCATCCTTATTTGGATGGAATGTGGCTTCTTCGAGTAAAAAGAAAGAAAATTATTTTGAATTCCTGTGAAATATCCCAAATTGGTATATTTAAAATAATGTATGTTTTCTTCGTGAATACTTCTTTTTTTAAGAAACTGGGATTTAACGCGGAATATAGATTCCAAATTCAAAATTAAGCAAATTATCTGAAACCTGATTTAGGATATTTGAAAAAATATTATGAATATTGTGTCTTTTAATATCCTAAATTAGGATATTTATGTTTGACATTGGAAATTTTAAACGTGTTAGTGCTTTTATATATAAAGATCACCTTTAGGTGAACCGCTCACAGCTCGGCTAATTCCAGACCGGAACAAAGTTTCGGAATTTAATTAAGGATTTGGCAAGCTAATGTTTAGGACCGGAAGATATTATGTAATTATTATATTTTGCAGTGCAATTCTGCTATTAGCTTGGAATCCTCTGCGCCCAATTTACTCTTTTTTCTCCACGTTTTTCGGGTTGGAGACTGAGATACCTCTGCCATTTCCAGACGTTAGTGTAAACTCTTATGGAAAACCTGGATTTTCACTTTCTATCCAAGTTCCTCCTGGAGCTGGGGATCTGGTCCCTGCAATTAATATCCAATATTCTGGATCAGCTTCTGGGATCCTCGGAAAGGGTTGGTCCTTGGGTGGTTTTCCTCAGATCTCTAAAAATCCCAGTCTGGGAGTTCATTTTGCACCTTCCGATGGATACACTTCTTCTCAATTTGGTGAAATGATCTCGGACTCTAATGGAAATTATAAATTCAAATTCGAAAGTTTTTCCAAACTAGAGTTCGATGGTTCTGCATGGAAAGTCCGAGATAAGAGCGGTATAATATATGAATACGGCAAAAACTTCTCTGGAGGTTCAAATTCAAGATTGGATTCGGATGGAGTGCCAATCGCTTTCTATTTAGATAAGGTTCGGGATAGATTCGGGAATGGTTATGATATTCAATACGATCCGGAAAATTTACAATCTGCTGATATTTTACCTCAAGAGATCGTGTATTCCAGAGGAAATGGACGAATCCTTTTTATCTATGAAGACTATTCTGAAAGATTTGGAGAAAAGGTCTTTTTCCTAACCAAATCACTTTCTCGTAAGAAAAGACTAGAAAAAATTGAAGTATATGCAAAAGACTCTTCCGGTTCTGAAAATTTAAGCGAAGTTTATGAGTTTGATTATGATATTGTAAACGGGGAGACATTTCTTTCTTCTTTTCATCGCAAAAATTATAAGCCGATTACATTTTCTTATTCGAGCAGATCAAATGATGCTCAATATGTGAAATCTGCCGGAAAAACATTCCAAAATTCTTATAGAGCTTCTAATCCGAGTGTGAAGTCATTTTGCGAGACCACTGCTGCATTCTGCGCTTGCACTGCCGATTGGGGTTGCATTGTCGCAAGCCATTACTCTGCTCCTTCTATTTGTCAGGCAGGGATAGAGAGCTTCCAAGATGTATGTAAGAATGGTGTTGAAATGTCCTTTGCAGTTCCTGCAGATGTGGATGGGGACGGAAGTCCTGAAATGGTTCGCATCTTGGGAGATATGGATAACCAAAGATTTTCAGTGTCTAAACTTTCTTCCTGGGATAATGAAAACTTGGATCCAATCTCTGTGAGCGGAGAATTTAAAGGAAGTCCGATCGGAGTCACTACAGAAGGTAAAATTTTTCCAGGAGATTTTAATGGAGATGGAAAGACTGACTTCTTAGTTCTAAAATCAAACGGTGCTAAGGGGATCGTGTATTATGGTCCAGATCTAAACTCAGTAGAATATTCTGAACTGATCGCAGAAAACTTACAACAAAGTAAACCTTATCATTTTTTAGCGGATATAAATGGGGATGGCAGGACAGATTTTTTGCAGGCGAAAACTTCTTCTAAAATCCAAATCTATGTTTCTAGTGGTTCAGGTTTTCAAAAATCACAATTATTGAATATTACAGATCCAGGGGATTCTTTCCAAGGACTTGCTGATATGGATAGGAATGGGATCCCGGATTTACTTAGGATTAATGGAGCATCTGATCCAAGATTGATTGTAACATTCTATGATTTTAAGAATGGAAATTTGGTGGCATTAGAAGAAACCGAAATTTCTAGATCATCCTTTGGAAATGATGGAGACCAATTCATTTCGGATTTAAATGGAGATGGATATCCTGATTTCGCATTTTTCTCAGGTGCAACAAGCCAAGGTACCATTCATTATTATCCATTCGATGGAAGAAAGTTTAGAACGAATGGAGGTGGAGCATTTCAGACAGTTGACGTGAACGGAGCGTATGCTTCGAAAGAAAAACAAACTTCTTCTTCTGATGCTCAGGCTTACGTGGAAATCGATCTTACTGGGGATGGAATTAAGGATAAGGTTACTTATAACTATTCTGATCTAAACAATCCATTTTTCACGGTAGAAGTTTATGATACTTCGGGGGCTAGTTATCTTCCCGGTTTTTCTTTATATTGGAATGAGGATTTGGCCAAAGACTTAAATGGAGATGGAGTTCCTGATATTCTTCGAGCAAACGTAAATACTACGGAGGAACCAGACAATGAAGATGCTGATTCTCTGCCTCAGGTTGTAACTGTTAGAAATTTTTCAATAAACATTACGAATATCACATATTATGAAATTCCTATTGATTTGAAAGATTATCTTTCTTCTGAAAGCACCTCCGGAACTTCTTCTGAGAATGCTTATTTCAATTGGAGAAATAGGAAAGACTTCATAGATCTAAATGGAGATGGAAGAGCTGATTTCCTTCGATACGATTCCTCTGAATCTAAACTGATTGTTTCTTATTCTAAAACAGATTCGGATGGAAATTTATTTTATTCCGCTGATGGGGACGAGTCTTGGACGACTGGAGGGTATCTGCTGCCATTGGATATTAATGGGGACGGAAAGCCTGAACTTTTAGGTATGAATGCGGATAAAAGACAAATGAGGTATTCAGTGCCGTCCAGTATTCCATTTGTGAATACATATGCTTATCGCCAATTTCCTCATGAATCCAATTTGGAATTACATCTTTTGAAATTCCGTCCTACAGTTCCTGCCGGCCTTTTGACTAAGATTGAAAATGGTTCTTATGTTTCCGATGGAAATGTAAGTGTTAAGTTGGAATATTCACTTTCTAAAAATCATCCATCTGCAAACGGAGAGGCTATACTCGATCCAAATCACCCTGAAATTTTTACTTTAGCAATTCCTGATTTTCTTACGGTCAAACTTTCTCAGAAATCTGGGTCTACGATCTTTGGAGAGAATTCGTACAAGTATTTCTCCTCTAGATTTTATAGAGGCGGATTTAGAAATTCTGGATTCTTAGGGTTTCAGAAGATAGAAGAGAAGAATACAATCTCCAACTCTATTACGGAAACAAAATACGAATCTCCATTTTTGGAGGCTGCTGGAATTCCTACAGCACAAACAAAATTTAGAAATGGGATCAAAATTTCAGAATCTTATAAAACTTTTCAAAAATCCTTATCCTCAATCGGCGGAATTCTAATCCAGGAATCGGATAGTTTGGAAAATATATACCAAGGGGGACAGCTATTTCAATCCTCTTCTATAACTAAAACATATGATAGTTATGGGAATATTGTTCTCAAAGATACTAGTATTAACGGCATCACTGCGAGCGAAAAAGTTTCTTATCTGAACGATTGGAATGAAGGTGTATTAGGAAGACCAAAAGATATTCAGGTTTTGAAAAATGGAGATTTAGTTTCTCATAGAATAATAGAATATTCTAATTTTCAAATCTCTGCGATAAAAGAGGAGATGAGTCCTGGTAGTTGGAAAACTGAATCTATACAAGCATATGACCCTTTTGGGAATCCAAGCCTTGTAAAAGAGTCTAACGGAAACTTGATCGCTGTAGAATATGATAATGTTCTACATAAATTCCCTCTTAAGATGACCAACGGATTAGGTCAGGTCACATTAAAAACATATGATTTTTCGAATGGTTTGGAATTATCCAGCACAGACGAAAACGGAGGAATTTCCAGAACTGAATATGATTCCCAGGGGAGGCCTTTAAAAAGTTATCTACCAGGGGAAAATGATTGGTCTGAAAAAATCGAATATGAAAACACCGGGGACCTAGAGAATCAGCTTGTCCGAAAAATCTTCCGTCGTAGTAATGGAGAGACTTGGCAGGAAGATTTGAGTAATAATATTACTAAGATATCTAAAAGAAGAAGCATCCTCGTGAATGGATACGTTTTGGTAGAGGAAACTCATCGAAATTTAGAGGGTCAGGTTACCAAGAAAATTGACCCTTATATAGAAGGATCCAATCCTTTCTCCTGGACAAATTATACTTACGACCAATTAGGCAATCAAATCAAAAGTGAAAGGAATGATGGAACAGTAATCGAATCTGAGATTACCGGTTTGGTCTCCAGATCCAGGGAACTTCTTAATGGAAATCTAATTAAAGAAACCATTGAAGAGAAAAATTCATTAGGTCAGGTGGTTTCTTCTACACAACAAGGAAAGACGACACGTTATTCGTATGATTCTGCAGGAAGAATTTCTGAGATCATTGATCCTGAAAGCGGCACTACTTATATTGAAACGGACTTCGGAGGAAGAAAGACAAAGGTTATTCATCCTGATTCCGGCAAGATAGACTATGTGTATGATCCAAATTCTGGAAAATTATCCAAACAAAAATATCAAAACGGTTCTATCATACAATATTTCTACGATAGCCTAGGCAGAGTTTCCCAGGTCAAAGGGGATTCTCCTGAAACGGGCGCAGTTTATTATACATATGAATACGACGATCCAGAAAAAGAGAATGGGATCGGGAGATTGACAAAGGTTACTGATCCACTTGGAACAACCGAGTTTGGATACGATCTAAGAGGGAACCAAAACTTACTCGTAAAAAAAATAGCGGAAGAAGATCTCGAATTTGTAATCCGTAAAAAATTCAATCTTCAAAACCAAATAGAAGAAACCATTTATCCGGATGGAAGTATTGCAAAAAATTTATATTCCGAAGCAGGATTTCTCTCTGGGATCACTTTGACTCCAGGAGATGGAAGCGGTTCCGATTTTCCTATCGTTCAATACCAAGGGCCAATCTTAGAAGATGGGGAACTTAAGATCCAGAGACAATTAGGAAATGGTGTTAGGACTGATATATATTATGATTTAGTAAAACGAAGACCTAGTAGATTTATTTCCGTTAAAGATACCGAGATTTACCAAAATATAGAATATAATTATGATCAATTCGGAAATTATCTTTCTATCTTAGATAAGAAGAATCCGGTTAGAACACAGAATTTTCAATACGATTCCATCAATAGATTGGTGGCTGCTTCCGGAGTGTATGGAACAGAAGAATATACATATTCTGATTCAGGGAGATTATTACAGAAAGGGAGCTTATCCTATTCTTATGAAAATCCTTCGCATAAGAATGCGGTTACCAAGGTAACCGGACAAAATCATTCGTACCAGTATTCGTATGATGGTTCTGGAAATATCATCTCTCGAAATGGAGAAAATTTTCGTTACGATCCTTTCCAAAAATTGAAAGAGATCCAAACGGAAGACCAGGATAGTATCCGATTCGATTATGATTTCTCGGGGACCAGGATACGAAAGCTAAAAGTTAGTGATTCCAGTAAGACAATCAGTTTGGGCGGATTGTATGAGGTTGCAATCTCTCCGGGAAAATCTCCCCAACATACTTTATACTTCCGAGGGAATTCGGGAGATCTGGTGGCGCAATGGACCAGAACAGATGCGGTTCTTGTAAGTTACCAAGCTGATACTATTATCTCCGGACTATCGGGAATCGAGACTGCTTGGAAAACATTGGCCTGGGCTGCAAAAGATAATTCAATTCGAGGGATTAAATATCTATTCTTAGTTCCAGGAACTAATTTAGGATTTTTGTATATAACGATTATTTTAGGTTTAGGATTTGGACTTCTTTCCATAAGAGAAGGAGTTTGGAGATCTTTATTAAAATTTACTTCTCCAATCTTGATCGTTTCTTTTTCCAATTGCTCTGTTTTGATGCCAGGTGGTAATGGAAATCCCCCTTGGCTAATTCCCCCTCAATTCGATTCCAATACTCCGAATGTAAATACACCATATGAACCCGGAGGGCCTGGATCTGGAGCGGGACTTCCGGTTGGCGGTTTCTTATTTCTTCATCCGGATCATTTAGGTTCTATCACAATGGCCACAGATGGAAATGGAAACCGGATCGCTGGTGGTGACCAAGGAGGAGCTTCACATATTTCTTATAAACCTTATGGAGAAATCCAACGAAATGATTCCTCTGGGCCTGATGTATTTCGTTATAAATATAACGGACAAGAAGAAGATAAGGAAACTGGTCTTTATTATTTCAAAGCAAGGTATTACGATCCCGTCCTAGGAAGGTTTTTACAAGCCGACTCTGTTATGGACACAACAAGGCCAATGGGAATGGATCTGTATATGTATACTGAAGGAAACCCGGTTAGATACACTGATCCAAGCGGTAATAGCATCTTAAGTAGTTTCTTGGAAAGAAATGGACTTGGGTTTTTGAATTTTAATCTTTCTTTAAGCACCTTCTTTAGAAATGCATTCTATGTAAGTTCTCAGCGCTGGAGTGACGCAGGCGCAGGTATCGCTATGGCGTTAAATCCAGTAGGGATAGTGGGGACTGCTTTAGGAGCTGGTGCAGCTGCATCTATGGCGGCAACCACTGCCGTCGCCACTGGGCTTGGGCTTGCACTCGGGGTGGGGATGGGAGCAAGTGCAGCAGCCACGATACTCGCAATGAATTTAGCGGGATCAATGGGAGTTGGATTAAGTGCCTCCTCATTGGGATCAATTTCCGCAGCTACGGTGGCGGGAGTCTCGTTCGGAGTGGCAGCCTTAGCTGGCGCAGCTGCGCTTACATTAGGATTTACTGTCGCGACTATTGCAGCGGCTACAGGGATTGCTACTTCTTTTCTTGCGCTTGCTTTGGCTACATCCGCAGCAGGAGCAGCAGTGCTTGTCCCTATCGGAGCATTGGCTGTTGCATCTATTTTAGCAATTTCAGCTCTTGCCATTGCAGTTGGAACTGCATTATTCGTGATCGCGATGATCCCAATTACCGCCTTGTTCGCTCTTGGAGTTGGAATGGGGATTGTAGGAGCTACATTATCTCCTTTTACTTTTCAAGCGTATGTAGCAGGCGGATATTCTAAATCAAGTTTCAATAATATACATTGGGATGAAAAGAATGCCAGGATCGCTGCTTGTTATTCTGTTGCAGGGCAGATGTTGGCTGTTGCTGGGTTTTATGGATATCTGGGTTATAACGCAGTTGTAGCAGACGCCGCAATTATTAAAGATATCGTTAAATATGGCGGTTATGCACTAACTGGAAAAAGTATTTTAGAGCAAGATTGGCAATCGGTAGGCATTGATCTTTTAAGTTATGGAATTAAACTCATCTGGGATAAAGATATTCCACTCGGTTTGATTGTGAAAGCCGGCAATGCTACTCACCAGACTTGCGGGGGAACTTTATAAGAATGAAAGTTCTTCCACTGTTTTTTATCTTACTATTTAGCTTTTTTCGTTGTGTGTCTTTAGCCGGATTGGGTGGTTATGATCGAGGCTGGACTCCTAAAGAGTTTCATCAGAATTATCTAAAATTCGAGATCAAAAATTATAAAGATAGAAAAAATTATGAGCCGCATAGGACTTTCTATAAGATAAATCAATATTATTTTGTTCTAAAATGGTTGGATCCAGATGTCCATTTTCCTTATACGAAAAATGATAGAATCCCTCGATCAATTAATCCGCCGGAAGATTATTATATAAACAAAAAAGATCTTCTTAATCGAAACAGAATTAGGCAAATAATGGAAGGTGATAGACGAGATTATTTCGCTTATGACTGCGAGTATTGGATGCCTCTTCTACCGGGAAAAAACGAATACGATTTTTACATAATTGATGAAAACGAAGGTAGAAGGGATGGGGCTTGGCCTGAATTTGATCTTCCGGAAGGACATTCCGTTAGAATGAAGGTCACTCCTGCTATGAGGACGAAAGGATCCGACCCATTAAATCGAATTTCAGGTTGGTATTCCACAGATCCTGAACTTACTAGACAAGGATTCATTATTGAATTCACGATAGAAAAGAATCGTCCTGGTGAACAAGAGCCCGTTTGCGATCTAGGGGTTGGGCCCTGATCATATAAAGAATTAATTTTAAATTATTAAAAAATAGGTAAATGAAAACAATGAAACGAATCTATATCACAATGTTGATCATATTTTCTATAACGAATTGTATCGCAATAGATACATTAGGCTTAACCGATACTTACAAGGGTGATGTTGCAAAAGATAAACTACTCGCTGCTGCAAAAATCGGGGACTATCTAACTGCAAGTGCTTACTTTAAGGACCAAGGTTATACAGGATCCCAATTGAGCTCCTATGTACTTGCACAAGTTATATTGGCTTCTTTTATAGATGAAACGGTTTTTAATATAGATGAATCAAAATATTATAAAAAGAAAGATGTGGATGATTGTGCTCAAGTAATCCAATTCTTAGGAGTTATAGTAGATTATGATTCATTTACAACATTTATGACCAATCGCACTTGTAGATTAAGTCCGAATGATATGTTCCTGGATAGAAATATTGGCAAGAGCTCGAATAGCGGAAAATAAAATAAATATTTTTTAATTCGATTTTCTCCTGGTTATCCGCTGTCTGTTTCGGGAAAGATTTTCGATATATCTAACATGAAAAATCGAATACTCTTACTTTTATTCCTAAGTTTTTGTGTCGTACATTTTTCCTGTGTTACAGAGAGTCCCGATGGATGGAGACCCAAAGAATTTCATCAGAATTATTTAAAATTTGAAGTGAAAAACTATAAAAATCGAAAGGCTTATGAACCGGATTGGGTCTTCTTCCAACATAATACGTTTGGATTGAATGTTGCGTGGTTAGATCCAAACACTCATTTTCCGCACTCTAAGAATGATCGTATTCCTCGAAGTATAAATCCTCCGGAGGATCGTTATATAAATAAGAAAGATGGTCTTTATACGGATAAAATTGATCAAATTCTATTTGGGGATCGACGTATGAGTTTTGCTTACGATTGCGAATATTGGATGCCACTTCCACCGGGCAAAAATAAGTTTAGATTCCATATTTCTGATTTTGAAGATACAAGAGAAAGAATGGTAGAGCGAGAATTTGATCTTAATGAAGATGAGTCTGTAAATATGAAAATAGTCCCGATATTTGATAAGAAGACTGGGGAAAAATTGTACCAACCTCAGTGGACTGGTACAGAAAAAGTTTTCGATGGATGGTCTCGCGGTTACGAATTTAGTTTTGAGATTGGACAAAATCGTCCAGGAGAACCTGAGCCGAGTTGTAATCTAGGATTTGATTCGTAAGTTTCTTAACTCCCGATCAATTCCTTGTCTTCTTGGATTACCTTGGAAACATTATGAATCCCTCCTTGGAAAAGGAGACCTAAATAATCGGATAATTTTCTAAGATTATAACCGTCTTCTTTTGCAAGTAAAACCATTGCTTCGAAACCTGCGGCCACCATCATGACCGAGGTGATTCGGATTGGATGTGCGGGAAACCCGCCTTGCCCTACCATTCTTTCTAAGTCACTATCCAATTCTTCTAAGATGTAAGTCATGGAACCTCCTTGGAAAAGGTAACCGCGAATAATATCTCTATTCCTAGTTAATAAATCCAAATGGATTCTATCTTGCATCATCACATGGAAGACCGCAAAATAAGCGTCGCTCAAAAAAGCTAAAGGGGTTTCTGCTTTTGCCCTGGCCTCTCTAATTCCTTTTCGAATACCTTCTGCCAATTCGTCTGCGATATCTTGCATTACGGATTCTTTATCTTTATAATAATTATAGAATGTACCCTGTGCCAGACCGCTTTCTCGAATAATTTCTCGGGTGGAACATGCCTCGAATCCAATCGTAGCGAAAACTCTGCGAGCTGCGTTTAATATCGCGTTCCTGTTTTTTGTTTTATTGTCCTGTCTTCTGGACCCGGAAGTTTCTAATTTCATCTTTAGTATCGAATCGACTTTAGTTTATGAATTTTTTTTAATACTGTTTTGGCTGCGTAGTATCCACACATTCCATGCACCCCTCCTCCTGGAGGAGTGGATCCGGAACAAATATAAATATGCGGATTTGGAGTGGTATATGGATTCATTCTTGCAATCGGTCTAAAGAATGCTTGAGGTAGATCCGCGGCTCCTCCTGTGATCGCTCCACCCACATAGTTTAGATTATAAGAATAAAAGTCCTTTGTATTCATTGAATGTCTGGCTAATATTCTGTCCTTGAAACCGGGTGCGAATCTTTCGATCTGATTTTCTAAAACTTCAGTCATGTCCTTTGTGGAGCCTGATGGAACATGGCAATATGCATAGCCAGTGTGTTTTCCTTTCGGAGCTCTTGTCGGATCAAATTGGCTTTGTTGGACAACTAACATATACGGACGATCCGGATGTTTCCCAGACCAGACTTCTGATTCTGCCTTTGCAATTTCGGAAAGTTTTCCACCTATATGCACGGTAGATGCTTGCAAACAATTGGGATCTTTCCAGGGAATGGGCCCATCTAATGCCCAATCCATCTTGAATACTCCTGGCCCGTAATTATAAGATGAGATCCTGCTAATATAAGAAGAAGATAATGTATTTCCTGCGACTGACCCTAATTGGTCAGGACTTGTATCAAATAGGATAACTTTCGCTTTAGGAAGTTGCCCGAGACTGGAGATCTTATAATTCGTTTGGATTTTTACTCCAAGTCCTTTTAGATAAGATTCCATAGATTTTGCGATCATCGCAGATCCACCTTGTACTACCGGCCAAGAACGAACATGTCCGGTCAAAGAAAACAAAAGTCCAAGTGCTCCGCTTAATAATTTTTCCAAGGGAAAGATAGAATGGCCCGCACAGCCTGCAAATAATGCCTTGGCTCTTTCTTCTTTAAACCAAGAGTTTGCAAGTGATTTTGCAGATCGGATGCCGAGTAGCCCGAATCTCGCCAATAGAAATGGATGTTTTGGGATTCCAAGAGGAGCTAACGCGTCAGACAAAAGTCCTTCCGGATTTTTTAAAAATGGAGAGATTAGATTTATATAAGACTTTCTATCTACTCCTAATTCTTTCGCAGTTTCTTCTAAAGAAAGTTTTAGTAATACAGCAGATTCCCCATCCAAAGGATGGGCTACGGAAGCAGGCGGTTCTATCCATCTGAGTCCATGTTTTTCCAGAGGAAGTGTTTTTAGATAAGGAGATAAAATTCCCATAGGATGAGCAGCGGAACAAACATCATGATGAAAACCTGGTAAGGTTAATTCCTTGGTTCGCAAACCGCCGCCTATTGTATCCGAAGCTTCCAATATCAAAACTGAAAGTCCGGAACCCGCCAGAACGGAGGCTGCTGCCAATCCGTTCGGGCCGGAACCTATGATACAAATATCATATTCTTCGGAGCTAAAATCCATTATTTAGTCGGCCAAGGTTGGAGTTCCTTCAAATCGGCAACTTCTATCTTTCCGTCTTCTATCAAACCCTTTTCAGCGTCATGAATCCTATAGTTAATAGTAGATTTTCCTAATGGTTGACCTTCTATAAAGATACAACGTAGTTCTTCATCTTTGAATCCACATTGTGCTTGAACGGATCTCAGAAGTTGTTCACTATGCAAGTGACCTTCTCCGAAGTTCCAGCCTACTACCATTCCTGCTACTAGTTCACCTTCTACCCATTCGTACTTTTCGAAGTTCTTTACTGCTTTTGGTACTAATTTCTGGAAAGCTTTTCCGTGTAAGTGCATGAGTCGGAATGCCATAACTTTACTCACTAAACCTACGGATACTTTTCTTTCGTAGAACATATCCAATTGGTCGTACAACCATCCTGAGGTTTTAGTAAGTTTCTCTAATTTTTTATAACTATCTTCTTTGAACATCCATACGCTGACTGCCCAGTTTCCTGCGTAATATCTCATTGCAAGTAAGAAGGATACCCAATCAGGTCTGATGTTTCCGATGATCGGAAGAGCTAAAGAGAACACGAATAAGAATGCTGCAACAGGTGCAGAATCTAATTGGAATGGAGTGACGTTAGGGTTTGCTCCAAATAAGAAGAAGCCTGAATAGACTACTAAGAAGTTCCATTCTATTGGAACTCCCATTGGGAAGTTACTGGTGATATAACTATGTAGGAATACCATCATTCCGAGTCCTAAGTATAGCACTGTTTGCGAACCTGTCATGATCGCGGTGAATAGAACGATCGGAGTCCCCATTTCCAACACGATCCCCATATTCGCTTTTGCTACTGCAGTAGAAGAAGGACGTAGATCTTCCGGATAATTTTTATACATTGCTTTTCTAAACCAAGCAAATGGAGTGAAGGGGCTATTACTTGCCATCACACAAACTACACTTGGGAAGTGAGAGTTGAGTTTAGAAAACCCTGCAAATAACCAGATAGAAAGTTGAACTATCATCGCACCTGCTATCCAATTCTGTGCGAATGCAAATACAACTATCGTTACCCAATAATGTTCTGCTCTTGCTGCAAGAAAAACAGTTTTATCTAATATTCCAGCAATCACTAAACTGATGATGATCGGTAAAAATTGTTCGAAACCTGGAGCAGGGTGGATCAAACATAAAACGGAATAAACTAAAACAGAAGCGTAAGCTACGATTTCCAGAATCCCTCTTGTTTTTCCTCCGATGATTGGAGCTCCTTCGAATAAAGGCATTTTGGTAGTCTTAGGTCTTAAAAAATATAAGAACCCGCCAACAGGAGGGAAATATCTTCCGGTTAAAGGACCGCTTCCACATCCAAGTCCCAAAACTTCGAATAACAAACTCCATACAATTGCTTTTTGAAAAGCCACCGGAACAAACCACCAAGAGATGGTTCCCCATTCTCCGAGCCCTGGACTGAAAGAGCAGAAATAAATCCAGCCTGCGATGTATAATGCTATCTTTAAGACGTAAACGATATATGCTCCGAGAGGGGAGCCATAACCTTGGACAGCCCAGGCTTGGCAAGACAAACGGGCCCGATCCGCGAACGACATTTTCGCCCAGGCTAAGGCGTCATAGGGGGGAGCTTTAGGAAGGAACATCTTTCTCTCCGTATTCTATATTTAGAGGGAGTGATATACGGGAGCCGAAAGAAATGTCAACAAAAAATGACTAATTGGTCACATTTGGAATGTGTTTTATAGCCAATTCTTCGTGGATACCGCAGTTTTCTAAGAAGAAATCGTCGTGAGAAATGACTAAAACCGCCGCTTTGAATTCCCTAATCAGGTTTTCTAAAAACTCAATATTTCCCAGATCCAGATTATTTGTAGGTTCATCTAAGAGAAGAAGTTCGGGTTTTTCAGTGCTTAAGAGCCCTCTTGCCAATGCAGCCCTCAATCTTTCTCCGCCGCTGAGAGTATGTACTTTTTGAAAGACTGTATCCTTGAAAAAGAGAAATTTCGCTAATCCACTCCGGATCTCACTTTCTTCTAAGGTAGAAACATCCCTCACATTTTCATAGATAGATTTAGAATCATCCAGTTGGCTACATCTTTGGTCAATATACAGAGTACTTAGTTTTCCTAATATAATTGATCCTTTCGTTTCGAAGGCGGAGCCGAGTAATGCTTGTAATAAAGTAGATTTTCCGGATCCGTTCCCTCCTTTGATTGCAATTCGTACATTTCCTTTCCAAGAGAAGTTTAAATCTTTCTCATAGATCCAATCTTGGAATCGGATATTGAAATCATTCGCTTCTGCCACTAATTTTTGGGAAGGTATCTCCTTTCCGGAAAGATTTGCATACATGATTGGATCTATTTTCAATCGATCCATCGCTTCATATACTTCTAAGATCTTTTCATTTGCTTTTTCTAAACTGGATGTATTCAATTTTCCAGAAGTGGCTTGTGCATTTCTTTTCCTGGCTCCTAATAATATTTTAGGTGTTCCTCCTTTTGAGGCGGACTTTGCTCCCTTACGATTCCTTTTTTCCTGTCTTTCTAGATTTTCTATTCTTTCTGCTTGAGCTGCGTCTCTATCTCTTCTTGCTTTTTCTAAGGCGGCTATTGAATTGTTTCGTTCTATTTCCTTGGTTTCTTCGTAGGAACGCCAACCACCGCCGTATTTATTTAATCCTAGATTCGATAATTCTAAAATAGTTTCGCAGAGTTTTAAGCATTCTCTATCATGAGAAATGAGTAAATACCCGTATTCATATTCTTTTAGGAATCGGATCAAAACTTTTTTTGCATCTTGATCCAGATCGTTTGTAGGCTCGTCCAAGATTAAAAATTGGTCCTCCAACTTCTCAGCGAGTCGGACTCTCATCCATTCTCCTCCGCTCAGTTGGTTGCAAGAATTTTTTCGATCGATTCCAGTCAGAAGTTTTTCTCCCAAGGGAGACCAGGAATAATTCTGTAGATATTCTTCTACAGTGATCTGTTCCGATTTCTCTCTTTGAGGAATATAAGAGATCGCGGAATTTCTGGAAATTTTTCCTTTACTAACTTCTATCTCCCCAACGAGCAATTTAGCTAGGTATGTCTTTCCGATACCATTTGGGCCCACGAGAGCGGTATGTTCTTGTCCAAGAGAAAAATGTAGATTTTGAAATAAGATACGTCCGTCCGAAAATTCGAAAGATACGTCATTTGCGACGATACATGATTGCATAACAAACCCTTTGCGCGATCACGCGCAGATTATAGAAAATAGATTTGGGTGGGTTTGTTTAGGATGCCATAAGACTCCGGTTGCCCAGAGGATTATTAGACTAAGGAAGAAGCATTAAAATTGCAAGAAATTATAAAATGCGTTATCTGGGCTAGGTCTTTAAAAATAGGGATAGTTATTGGCGACCCCTCGCTTTCGCTCGGACCGCGCTGCTACGGGCTCGGGCAGTCGCCCTCGTCACTTCGTGACTAAAGCCCTTCGCATCGCTGTCGCATAGTTTTCGAAAATATTTTCGTTAGAAGATCTTGACACTGTTAAAAATATATATTTTAGTATATATATGAATCGGGCCAAAATATTTAAAAATGGGGACAGCCAGGCAGTTCGTCTTCCCAAAGAATTTAGATTTAAAGGAAAAGAAGTCTATATCCATAGGGAAGGAGAAATCGTAGTATTGACTCCTATAGAGGATGCTGTTGATAGACTTTGGAATACTCTAAATGAATTTTCCGATGACTTCAAAATAGAAAGGGATCAGCCTAAAGATTACGATAGGCGCGATCCTATATGAATAAGTATCTTTTAGATACGAACATTTGCATTTATATCATAAACCGAAGACCTGATTCAGTTTATAAGAAATTTAAGAAAGTAGCTTTAGAGAATATCTATATCTCTTCCATTACTGAATTTGAATTATACTTTGGAATTGAAAAGAGCCTTCATAAAGAGAAGAATAGAAGAGCTTTAGCCGATTTTATCGGGTATTTGAATATCTTACCATTTGATAGCAATTCATCAGCAATCGCTGCTAAATTACGTTTCAGTTTAGAGAAATCGGGGAAATCGATAGGTCCTTTTGATCTATTAATAGCGTCTCAAGCGGTTTCTAATGATCATATCCTTGTTACTAATAATGAAAAAGAATTCAAAAGGATTAAAGAGCTAAAATTAGAGAATTGGCTATAATGCACTTGGCGGGACTCGCCGTTACGCAATCTCTGTACCTACCGGGACTCGAACCCGGACCCCAGGCTCCGGAGGCCTGTACTCTATCCGTTGAGCTATAGGTACTTATGTTGGTGAGTTTTTGAGAATTGCCCGTGCAGTCAATCTGATTCCTGGAGCTTGGATTTTACGTAAATGTCAGTAAAGTTTCAGAGGTTTTTGGCTTACATATTCTATCTCTTATTCAACTTGCCCTTAGGCGGTTGTATTTGTTTTCTCTTCGGCATTTTTTTATAGCCTGCATCTTGGTGCCTGTTTCGATTTTTTCGGAAGGGGAGAAGGTTGCAATCGACCTAAACGAATCCAAACGTCTCTCCAAACAAGAGTTGGAAGAAAAAAGAAGCGGTTGGTATGCAACTGGTCTTCCTGTTTTTTCAGAAGATCCGGTAAGAGGACAGGGTTACGGTGCCAGAGGATTTTTATATCAAAATGGAAATCGTTCTGATCCTTATTTTGAATTCCAACCTTACAAATATAGATTCGGTGCTCAAGCTTACAAGACCACGAAAGGTGCAGACTATTATGAATTCACTTTTGATAGTCCCTTTCTTTTTGATACCGCTTATCGATTAAAGACGAGTGTTTCTTATAGTACAAACAAGAACTCTCAATACTTCGGGATCGGGACTGATACCTTACGCGAAATCCAATATAGAGATAGGAATCAGCCTACGGGTGAACTAAAAAATGGCGGTAACTTTTCTGATCTTGAAGATGCACTTTCGTATCGCAGACCTTCTTCTCCTGGATCTGTTTATCCATATGAAAGCAATCGTTTATATAATACTTACGAATTTCGTTCCACGACTGCTACATTCTCAGTGGATAAAACTTTTTGGGGTGCTTTTCGTTGGATTGTTGCTCCTGAGTTTTCTCAGAATGTGATCCGTACTTATGATTATCCGAATGGAAGAATTGCAACGAATGGAGATTATTATTCTGTCGCTAGAGATCCTACTACTGGCTGGGGTTCATCTTATCCGAACGGAATATCAAAACTAACCAAAGACTACCAAGCAGGTCTTATCAATGGTTATCATGGTGGAAATGTAAATTATATCCACATCGGCCTTGCTTATGATACAAGAGATTTTGAACCTGATCCGGATTCTGGTGTTTTATTAGAGATGAATTATTCTTCTTCTTCTAAACGTGCCGGTTCAGATTTCGAGTTTGAGAAGTTTTTTACCCAAGGTAAATTTTTCTATATGCCTTTTCCAAAACTTTTCGAAGAACTTGTAGTCGCGGGAAGAGCAGGACTTCATTATTCTAAAGGAGAAGTTCCTTTTTCAGAATATCGTTATATGTGGTCCATTGACGGACCGATTAACGGACTAGGTGGTTTACAAACTCTTAGAGGTTATAGACAGGAAAGATTTATCGCTCCGATGATCGGTTTTGGAAATTTAGAGATCCGTTGGAGATTTGGTACATTCAAATTTTGGGACCAGTTGATCACTTTGAGTTTAGTTCCATTTTATGATTTTGGGAGAGTTTGGAATGGATATCATGATATCAGCACCCAAGGTTATAAATTTTCTTATGGGACAGGTTTAAGGATTATCTGGAATCAGGCCACAGTGATACTGATCGATTATGCTAAGTCCAGAGAAGATTCTCAGTTATTCATCGACATAGGCCAGATTTTCTAGGAATTTTAGAATATAGAAATTTGCTGTTCAGGATTTGTATCTTGTAAACACTTGAGTTCGGCCGGACCAAAAACAAAAATCGGCCTTAGAACAACCAAAGAGAGTCAAGATGAAGATCCAATTACTTGTCGGACTAATTTCAATTCTGTCCCTGTTTCCATTTGCACTTTCTTCCTTCTCCGCAGAAGAAGAAACAAAACTGATCGAAAAGGCATTAGTGGAAACCTTATCCACCCAAGAACAAAAAGATGCACTTCAAAAATACCTGACCAATCTTTCTAAGAAGAAAAGAAATGAGGCGACTCACCTGAGAGAGCTTGCTTCTACGGAGCCAAAACATCATTCTTCCCAGGCTCGTAAGAAGAAGTTAGTGGAATTGGCTGCACAACTGGACAAGGAAGCTTCTATCCATGAAGAGACCTTAAAAACTCTGCAACAATCTTCGGTTCAATAAGAGATTTTTTCGGTTACTAGTTTTAATAATTCTTCCGTTGGTAATTTTGCATCCAATCGGATCGTATTCTCCGGAAGAATTTCTTCATAAGCTTTTTTGATCTTAGTCAAAGCGCTGATCGTTTCGAATCTATCCTTAGTGGTATCCCTTCCTTTTAATCTCGCTAAAGCTTCTTCTGGATCAATTTCCAAATAAAAAACTTTTTCGGGTTCGGGAAATCCTCTGTCTAAATTCTTTTTCAGGATCTCTTTTGCGGAAAAAAAATCACCCGACTGATAAGCCGCAGTGGAATACATATATCGATCCAGTAACACGATCTTTTTTTGGGCGATAGAAGGTAGAATATTCCGACTCAGCGAAACTTCTCTGTCTTCTAAAAATGCTTCGATCTGTTTTTCAGGAGAAAGTTCAATTTCTCCGCTTAAAAATTTTCTAAGATAAATCCCGGATTCGTACCGAGTTGGTTCCGCAAAACAAATTGCTGGAACATGTTTGGAGGTGAGAAGGTCTAAAACTCGGACGGAAAGGGTACTTTTTCCACTTCCGTCTAAACCTTCAAAAACGTAAAATCCAGGTATTTGTGCCATGTCTTTGAATTGGAAAGCCACTTGACATGAGTGGTTTTGCTTCGAATGCTGAAAGCTCATCTACCGGAATCCCATTCCCGAGGGCAGGAATCCATGAAAAAAACCGACAGATTCAAAAATTTCCTGGTGATAGGCATATCCGTAATGGCCGGAGTGATCCTTTCTCCAATCGTGTATTGCGGAACAGGCAACGATAGTGCATTATTTTTAAATGCAAAATCGGATAGAGAACCGAGTGCGTCCGCGAAAGCTGCAATCTCCATTCAGAAAGCTTTCGAAGAAGTTTACGAAAATGTTTCTCCAAGTGTTGTACTCATCGCAACGGAAGGGACAGTAAACGTTCCTCAATACAACGATCCATTCCAGGAATTTTTTTACGGTCCACAAGGACGCGTAAGGAACCAGAAAAGAAAAGTGAGCGGCCTAGGCTCTGGTTTTATCCTCAATAAAGAAGGATATATTCTCACTAACGATCACGTGGTTCGTAATTTCGATAAATTTAAAGTAGTTTTTAAGAATGTAAAAGAGCCCGTCTCAGCTAAGCTGATTGGAACTGACCCAATGATAGACGTTGCACTTCTAAAGGTAGAAGCAAACCAAGATCTACAACCGATCGAGATCGGTGATTCTTCCGCGGTAAAAGTGGGGGATTGGGCAATCGCAATCGGCGCTCCGTTCGGTTTGGAACAATCCATGACTGTTGGTGTGATCTCCAAAGTGGGAAGAGGTGGTATCGATAATTCTGGGGTTCACTATATCCAGACAGATGCTGCAATCAACCAAGGAAACTCTGGAGGACCACTTCTGGATATCAACGGAAGAGTGGTAGGTATCAACCGGATGATCGTATCCCCTAGTGGTGGATCTATCGGCTTAGGATTTGCGATTCCTATCAACGAAGCTAAGGCAATCGTAGAAGAATTAAAATCGGGCGGAAAAGTCAAACGTGCAAGACTCGGAGTCGCGTTAGATGATCTTACTGAAGAAACCGCAAAAGAACTCAAACTTTCCGGACCGGAAGGTGCATTCGTTCGCCAGGTCCAGAACGGTAGCGCTGCCGCAGAAGCAGGCATAGACGTAGAGGACGTAATCCTGGAAATAGACGGAGCTAAGATCAAGAACGCAAATGATGTGGTTTCTAAGATCAGAGCCTCTAAAGTGGGACAACGTGTTTCTATAGTTGTATTTAGAAAAGGCCAGATCTTAAAAATTTCTGTTAAGCTGGCGGAGTGATTAAATCTTTTGGCGGGACATACCTTAAATCCGGAGGATAAATTCGACGATGAGATATCTCTTCGTCCCTCCTTATTCTCCGAGTTTATAGGACAAAAAGAGATCCTGTCCAATCTAGGCGTCTTCGTAGGAGCCGCCAAAAAAAGAGGCCAGGCCCTGGATCATGTACTCTTATCCGGGCCTCCTGGTCTTGGCAAGACTACACTCGCAGGCATTATTTCTCAAGAGCTTGGTACTCGGATCGTAGTAACTTCTGCTCCCGTTTTGACAAGAGGGGCAGACCTCGCGAAATTACTCACAGATCTAGAAGAGAGAGATATATTATTTATAGATGAAATACATTCCCTAGGCCGCAAGGTAGAAGAGATCCTATATCCTGCGATGGAAAATTTCATGATCGATCTTCTTGTGGGAGAAGGCATCACCGCTCAAACAATTCAGATCAAATTAAAACCATTCACTTTGATCGGGGCCACAACTCGTAGCGGACTCATTTCCGATCCACTTAAGAGCAGATTCGGGATCCATTTCCGTTTGGAATATTATGACGATGCTGAAATGAAAGATATCGTCCTAAGATCCTCCAAGATCCTGGGTTACGAAATAGAAGAGAACGCTGCCTTCGAGATAGGAAGAAGGTCCAGAAAAACCCCGAGGATTGCGAACCATCTTCTCAAAAGAGTAAGGGATTTTGCTGAGGTAAAAGGGGAAAAAACGATCCGTATTCCCGCCTGCGAAGAGGCATTTTCCCGTCTAGGAATAGACGAATTGGGCCTGGATAGAATGGACCGCCAGATTTTGGAATGTATGATTGATCGCTACAAGGGTGGTCCTGTGGGCCTAAAGCCGATCGCCGCAGTAATCGGAGAAGAAGAAAGGACTTTAGAAGACCATTACGAATCCTATATGGTAAGAGTTGGCTTGATCAATAGAACCTCCTCCGGTAGAGTAGCCACGGAGAAGGCTTATAAGCTGATGGACAAAGTCCCTCCGGCTTTTGGCAAAAGAATAGAAGAAGATGCGGCTCCCGGCCTTTTTTAAAAGTGAAATAGATAATAGAGGAGATTTAGGAGAAGACGATCGTCGACTTCTATTCGCTGCGTTTTTCGTATTTGCATTCGCTTCTTTTTTAGTAGCTCACTTATTCACACGTAATATTCTATTTAAGATCTTGGGAGAAGACCCAATCGTTCAGGTAAAAGAAAGAGCGGAACGAGAAAAAATATACGAAGTACTATTGGAACAGGAATTCGTAGACAAAAGGATTAAGGACGAATACAAAGCGCTATCTAACGTAGAGTCCGCAGGTTCCGGGGGGATTACCAAGGAGAAAGGATTTCATACACTTTCTCCTTTCCGTGAATTTGTGATGGGGAATATTTTTAGAAATCCATCCAAGGCAAGTCCTCAAAATTCCCAAAAGAAAACGGAAGAAGAAAAAGTATACGAAGTAGCTATTCTAAAACAAGATCCCGTAGAATTTACAAATCCGAATGAACAAACTCCGGAGCAGACTCCCGCTACCGGAAGAATGACAAAAATTCCATTCAATTATCGTTTCCAACAAGATATGTTATTTCGTTGGGATGGAAGTTCTTCTATGAGTGTTCCTACTAAAAAGTTAGTAGGTTATGAATATTTCAAAAGAATGCTCCGCCAAATTGAACAAAGTTTTTCTCCTCCGGGTGGGGGAAACTTCGGATATCGCGACGGAGCTGGAACTGTGATCCGAGAAGCGATAGAACCCGGAGAAGCAAAAGTGCAATTCTTGCTGAACGATGCAGGCCAGGTCATCGATACAAAATTAATCTCTTCCCAAGGACAATCTCTTGTGGATCAATCTTGTGTAGATGCTCTTAGAGGACAAAACTTCGGAAAAGTCCCTGAAGATGTAAAAGCGCAAGGGATGATTTACGGTATTACTTTTATCTTCCCGCGTATTTATAGAAGATAATAACTCCCACATTTCGTTTGCCTGAAACTTCTAAAATCAAACCGCACTTAATTTCAGGTTTAATTCGTTTCTTAAAGATTCAAATTTGTCGTTCGGAGAAATTCCTTTTGCGTCCACTGAAAGTTCCATGCGAATAGAATTTACAAAATACATGTCCACTTCTCCCTTTCCTTTTGCTTGGACCTTTCCTCTATGCTCACATACAAAAAAATCCTTTACTAGTTCGTAAGTGGAGCCTGAAATATTTAAATGTCCTGGTTTACCCGAGGATTCCATTCTGCTCGCAAGATTGACCGCATCTCCCCAAACATCATACGCGAATTTATTGGAGCCGATCACTCCTGAGGTAACTGGTCCTGTATGAACACCCACTCTTAATTCCCAGAAAGGAAGCCCCATTTCTGATTTGGACACTGCCATCCTTTGCATAAATCTGAGAAATTCTAATCCAGCTAAACAATTATCCACTGCATGAGTGAAGTTTGTATTTGGAATTCCTCCTGCACACATATAGGAGTCACCGATTGTTTTCAATTTTTCTAAACCTAAACGGGAAACGATAGAATCGAATTCGGAAAAACAATTATGTAGATCTTCTACCAGATCTTTTGGTAACATCTCTGCTGCAATTTTAGTAAATCCTACAAAATCTGTGAATAGTATACTGGCAGATTCGTAATATACAGGAGTTACGGATCCTTTGGATTTTAATTCTTCTGCTACTGGTTTAGGAAGAATATTCAATAATAGTAAATCTGTGCGGTCTCTTTCTTCAGCGAGTTCTTTAGTTCTTTCTACTACCTTCTTCTCCAAATTGACTGATAATTCTTCGCTGGTATTGAACGCCGTTGCGATCCTTCTGCCCAATGTAGCTGCATCTGCAAACGTCAATAGGAAAAGACCTGCAGGAGTTAGATAACCTGGTCCAATATGAAATTGATAAAAAATAAAATCGTTCAATACTGCTGCGAAGAAGATTCCTAAGCCGAGTAACATTAGTTTTGCGCCTTGTAAACCTTTGAATATCGCGATCGTCAACATTATCATGCCATAAATTCCTGAGAATACGATCAGTGCTTGGTAATAAGGGAGAGTATAACTGAAAAGGGCAGGAGGAAGCACTATAATGGAAAGGCATGGAGGAATGGATAAGGTAAAAATGACAATCATGGAGGTCTTTCTGAACTGAGCAGGATACAAAGTTCTCATAAACATTGCCATAAATGGTACGCCTAAATAGAAGGAGAGATATTCTATTCTGACCATGATATTCCAAGGAGCATCCCTGAGAACTTCTCCTATAAATCTATCTCCGCTGAAAAATACTCTAGAAGTGATCGCAAGACAGGTAAGGGAGAACCAAAGAATCTCCATTTCCTTTTTACGGAATAGAAAAAGACCCATATGATACAAGCCCATGATGAGTAACGCTCCACCCAAAAATGCACTCGTCATTCTGTTCCTGTCTCTTGCTGCAAAAATTTGAGAAGAGTCTCCAAGCAAGATCGGCATTTGAAAGCCGCCGTTCCGGTGGTAGTGATTCGAAATATGCATCACTATATCCACCTGTTTGGAATGAGAAACAGAACTTGTTTGGGCAAGATACTCCGGCTTTTCTTCTTCAGGAGAAGGACCTGGATGTCCATTATAAGCGACTAACTTACCATTCCAGTATAAGGAATATGCAGAACCTTGTCCGTCGTCGATTCGAATCGCAAGATCGGGAGTATGTTCAGGTAGATATAATCTTAGATGATAGGTGATGTATCCAATGGCAGGTAAAGGCTCTCCTTTTAAAAGATGACCGTTCCAAACACCAGGAACAGGAATAAATCCACTCGGATCTGAGACAAGATCGTCTTCGAAACTTTTAGGAGGAATGAGTTCCTTCCAATAGTATCTCCAGTCTCCGTTTAATTCTACCGTCCCGTCTTTTTCAAAATCCCAATTGCTTAGATCTAATATTCCATTTTCTGCTTTAGGTCTTTCTTTACCTTTTGCTTGGGCACAAGCGGAGAAGGATAAAAAACAAAGTAGAATTCCTAAAATGAAAAAGCGAGTTGTACGACCTGAATCACTCATATGCGTAGGAATCAATAGGGGAGAAAAAACCTGTTCCAGCGAGCATTTTTTATAATTCGGTCGATTCTTCTGAAATTATTTCACAGAAGAATGTTCGTATCGCTCATTCGAGTAGTGAGAAAGTTAAATCGCTTTTCTAAGAAGATTTTTGAAAATTCTCGCGGAATCAATGTTCCGGATAAAAAAACTGGACATCAGCGACTGGTCATATTATAATTTTGCCAGTATGCAACTCTCCGCTGCTGAATTCAAAACCAAATGCCTGAGTTTAATGGATAGAGTCCAAGAAACCCAGGAAGAAGTGATCATCACTAAACACGGGAAACCTGTGGCCAAACTAGTAACTATCAAAGATAGTACTGCGGCTCGCTTATTCGGTTACCTAAAAGGACGGATCCAAGAGAATGAGGATATTGTTCCTAGTTTAGGATTACGTTGGGACGCAGATTCAAAATAGATGATCGTTCTAGATACTCATGCTTGGATTTGGCTTATGGAAGGGGATCCTAAAATGGAAAAAGAACCCCTTCTTCGGAAATTATATAGGCTTATTCCAAACAGAGGTATTTTTATTTCGGAAATATCCGGTTGGGAAGTGGGGATGCTCGTTGCCAAAAAAAGGATACAGATCTCTGGGACCTTGAATCGATGGCTGCAGGATGCCTATCAAGCTCCAGGAATTCAACCTTATCGTTTAACTCCTGAGGTAATTGTAGAGAGTATAAATTTACCAGATTCCTTTCATGGTGATCCGGCAGATAGAATCATTGTGGCAACTGCGAGAGTTTTAAATGCAGAACTTGTTACTAAGGATAAAGAAATCATTAAATACGGTAAAAAAGGAAACCTAAAGGTGATCTCTATATAAGAGTATCTAAAATTTCGTTTCAAGAATCGAATGAGTTTTTTAAATCAAAACAAATCTTTAATCGCTTTCCAAAGTTTGGCGTATTCTTTCTTTCTCTCGTCTTTATCTTTTAATTTTAATAATGTTTTTTGAAATCCGTTTGTGCCTGTGATCTTGACCCGATTTTCATTTAGGACTTCTACTTCGTAAAAAACTTCGTCAACTTTATAAGAAAAATTCAGTGTGCTTGTGGATTTCATGGGATATTCTTTATCTTCTAATACTGCCTTCCCATTTCTGAAATCTAGATATACACATTGTGTGTTTTTGAGCATAGGCTCACAGAATTTTCCCGCAGGAGGTGGAACAGGTTTTACTCCACATCCCACAAATATTAAAAGTATAATAGAGAAAAAATATTTCATTTTCTTAATCCTCTACCGGAAGTTTTGTTTTCAGAGTTTGGTTTTTGGAAAGTATCTCTCTTGCGAGATTTAATACTTCTTCTTTTCTATCTCCCGAATTTGGATAATATTCTTCTAATAGTACGATTGCTTTTGGCGAAAGATTTTGGTAATAGAAGATCCGCGCTTCTAAAATTTTTGAACTTCCGGTTAAAAAGTCCTCATTTATATTTTTGACCCTTCTTAAATAATTTAAGGAAGAAACATACTGCCCTGCTCGAAATTCAGACAATGCGATCAAAAAGTCGGATTCCCTCGCAGAAAGAAGTAATGAACCTGAGATATCTTGTTGGGAGAGTATCTTTTTCAAAAATTCCGTATTTCCGGAAAGAGAACTTCCTACCAAACAGGTCCAAGCATAACCAGATTTCAATTCGGGGCTTAATTTTTCAGGCTCAATGGATATCAGAAGTTTATTCAATGCGGATCGACTTAGTTTTTGTCGGATGGATTCTCCAAAGGCAATCAGATAACGATTGTCAGTCGATTCTAAGAATTCAGGATCGATTGCTTGCGCCCTAAGTGCTTGTCTGTAAGAATCTTCTACAAGAGGAAGATAAGAGCTATCTTGTTCTAAGAACTCTTGGAAACCAGTGTATGCAATCTTAGAAAGAGTGACCGAATCGAATCTAAAACCTAATAGTAAGAATTCATAATATCCAGAAAGGGCCGCATAATGGTAAGAGATCCCTTCTTTTGGGTTAGAAGTCACAAAATCTTTTGCGGTAGACTTAAACTCTTTGATCTCTCCCTCTTTGGGCTCACCTTTTACGATCCCTTCTTGGAGTAGTTTTCTTTCTTTTTCGAGAAGTAGACGTCTGTCTCCGGCAAATAGGTTTTTAATATCTTGCCTGAAAAAAAATGCGATCCCCGCCAAACCTAGCAGGATCAAAAAGAACACTAACGGCTTGTAATTCGCTTTTTTTCTGTAACTTCTGTGGTTGGCTTGGTAGAGCATGTATAAAGTCAGATTCTAAAAAAAGCCTGGACCTTTCACTTATTTTTTGGGGTTGGAATTGCTACTCTAGCTTGACTCTCCGACCCCTCCTGGATTCCGTGTAAATATGCCTTATAATTATGATTTTGACGAGGATTACGAAACAGAGGGTGACGAGGATTACCTCGACGAGGACGCAGTAACTTTTGTATGCGAGGATTGTGATCATCGTTGGGAAGATGATGCAGACGGATCTTTTGACGGCCCAGAAAATCATATCTGCTCCATGTGTGGCTCTTCAAACGTAATCGAACTTTAATCTTTTTGCGGTCCGGCTTTTTTCCCAAAGCATCATTTCGGGCCGCTTTCCTAACACTTACTGTAATATATTTATTTTCGAATTCTATTCATTCAGTTGATTTTGATCAAGTATATGAATATTATAAAAAAGGAAACTACGATACATTAGTAAAAGTTTCCAGATCTGGTCTTAGGTCCGGTGAATTGGATTATAAGATCCTTTTGTTATATGTAGCTTCTGAATCCAGTTTGGAAGAAATAGATAAAACTCTTTTAAGTATTTATTCCAGATCTAAGGAACAGCCTTCAATTTTTTATAATTCTGTTTTTTTATTTTTAGAACGTGCATTGGTTTTAGAGTCGTACGAATCAGGCGCTCGTTGGGGAAAAATTTTCCTAACCAAAGGGGAGTCCTCCGTTCGATATTCCGAAGGTGTTTACACATACGCCTGCATATTGTATTCTTCTCAGGAATATGAGGCGGCAAGTTCTGTTTTAGCTAGGCTCAAATCGGTTCCCTCCGATTCTAAATTGGGAAAACGGATCCGGATTTTGGAAATAGGTCTGGAAAAGAGAAAAGAGGAAAAATGAAACCTGGAAAAAAATCAAAGGGTTTAAGGATCCAAACCGGGGAATTGAAAGGGAGATTGATCCCTTCTCCAGTTAGTCCTGAGGGTAAAAGTAATTTTACTCCTGCGATCATTAAGAAATCATTATTTGATATCATTGAATCTTTGCAGCTTCAAGGTCGTTTGAATTTAGAAGATGCTGCGTTTGTGGATCTATTTGCGGGTTCTGGCCAAATGGGGATCGAATCCTTGAGTAGAGGTTTTGCGAGAGCAGTGTTTTTGGAGCTTGCCTGGGACAGATTCGAAAGCTTGAAAGGTGTTTTGGATAAATTAGGAAAACCTCATTTAGTTTTACGTAAAGACGCTTTCAGATTCCATTCTGGATTCGATATTCCTGAAAAAACAAAGGTGTATTTTATGGATCCTCCTTATTCTTTCTGGGATAAGAAGACTGAAAAATTGAAAAACGTAGTAGAAGAGATTGCCCAAAATGAGCCAGGTGTAGCGGCAATTATTGTTCAGTCTCCACTTCCTTTGAACTGGGAAGGATTTACTCCTCGTTCCTTTGGAAGGAATACTTTGAATGTCAGAGTTCTGGCTTAAACTTAAGAACCTAATCAAATCAGAATATTACTCCGGAAATCCTTGGATCCATTCCGGAGTTTTTGTGTTTATTCTTACCCTTCTTTGTCTGCTCACCAATACGTCTTTGCACGTTATGGGCGTGGATATTAGCGAATTTATTTCTCTTTTTTATGGGCTTATTCCTTTATTGCTGAAAGACTTGGGTGGAGTATTTGCTTCTTCCTTTGCTTTTTTTGTTGGGATATCGATCATATTCTTAGGTCCGGATTTTTCTGAATGGAAAAAAGAAAAGAAAATTAGAATATATAAGATTTATCTAATTCTATTTTTAGTTTTGTTTCTTTTGTTTTGTGGATCTGTTTCTGAATACCCACAAGTATATGGAGAATTTTTCTATTATAGACATTCTTGGATGGTCGGATTTCTATATTTTATTACGGATCATTTTTCTCCCTTCTTCTTCAAAATTACTCTTTTTTTATTTTTAGCTATCCAGGTCGCTCGAACGGGATTTTCTTTTTGGAAATCTAAATCTTACGAATCGTTAGTTCGGTATTCTGTTTTTATAATATTATTTTATTCTTTTCATCTTTTGGGATCTGCTTGGGGAATTTTAGTCGCCTCGGCATTTTATTCCTTTGACATTCAGTTTTCTCGTTCTAAGAAAGATTTGGCCTTTGTTACAATTGCACTTTTGGGTTTTGGATTTTCTTTTTTTACCGGAATTCAAGAAAAGAGGGATGTATCTAAAGAAGCGGTAACGAATTCTTCCAATACGAATATACTTATCATTTCTGCCGATAGTATTCGCCAAGACCAGTTGGGATTTGTAAGAGGAGAGAAAGATAAAACTCCGAATATAGATCAGCTTGCTTCTGAATCACTTGTGTTTTTGGATCATCATTCTACGATTCCTAGGACATTTCCTTCTTGGGCGGACTTTCTAACCGGAAAATATTCTTTTGAACATGGTATCCAGGATATGTTCCCAGATAAAGAAGATCGTTCTAAGTTGGGAAATTCTGTTGCTACACTTCCGGGTATTTTAGGAAAAACACATAGAACTTACGTAGTTTCTTCTTTTGCAGGAGATATTTTTCCAAGAGCGAATTGGGGATTTCAAAATGTAGATGCTCCCAATTTTAGCGCCGAAACTTTGACCCAACAAAGAACAATTGAGTCTCAGGTATTTTTTCTGCCTGTTTTGACAGGGACTTTTTTGGGAGGAGGTGAGTATCTTTCTTCTATCAGATCTCTTCCAAGTCTTGGGGATGATTCCCGCATTCTCCCGGATCTATTCTCTGTGTTCGATAAAAAGGATCGTCCTTTTTTTACTCTGTATTTTTCTTCTGTAACTCATTTCCCTTATAGTCCTCCTTATCCTTTTTATAAAAATACTGATCCGAACTATTACGGACCTTCTAAATATTTTCGTTTTGTGGATCCGAGTAATTCGGAGAAACCTGATAAAAAAGAACAGGAACAGATCCGATCTATTTATTCTGCTTCATTAACTGCTTTTGATTTTTCCGTCGGGAAAATTTTGGAAGAGTTAAAAAGAAGAAGGTTATACGACGATACACTCATCATTCTCACCTCGGATCATGGAGAGTCCTTGTTTGAAGAGGATCATAGCCATGGTCACGGAGAACATTTGAGAGGGGAGGGCGTAACAAAAATTCCGCTTATTATCAAATTCCCTAAATCTTTTGCAAGAAGAGAAGTCCGTAATTTTAAGGGGATTACAAGTTCAGTGGATGTATTCCCTACAATCTTGTCCGTTGTTGGAATTCCTAGAACCCCCGAATTTTCTCTCAGAGGTCGAGATCTAACCAAACTTCCCAAAGCGGACACTTGGGCAGAGGACCGATCTGTGTATTCTGAGACCGGGATTTGGTTTTCGGACCGAGGAGATCATTTTTTCCAGAAGGATAGGATCCATTATCCGAATATTCTCGAACTTCATACAATCGATCCGGATGACGGAAATAGTGTAACTGTCTCAGATCCTTATGCAAAAGAGACTGTTCTTTTTTCCAAACACAGAATGCTCCAAACTCGGACTAAAAAACTGATCTATGTGCCAAGCCCCAGCGGGGTTTTGTATACCTGTTATGATAGGATTTCCGACCCATGGAATACAAAACCACTTCCTGCTTCTTATTGTGGTGATTTACAGCGTCAGTTGGAGCTCCTACTGATAGGTTCAGGGAAATGGAAGAAGGCGGGAGACTATTTCTTGCCAAAATCAGAACTTTGATCGAACTGTTTTTTCTTTCTTGTTCGGAAAGACTTGAAGTACAGGCTAGAATAAAAATGCTGGAAATAATATGCCCAAAAGGGAAGATCTCCGCTCCGTTCTGATCCTGGGATCCGGGCCGATCGTTATCGGCCAAGCCTGTGAATTCGACTATTCCGGCACCCAGGCCGCCAAAGCCCTTCGAGAAAAAGGAATTCGAGTTATTCTTCTCAATTCCAATCCTGCTACTATCATGACTGATCCAGATCTTGCGGATGCCACTTATGTGGAACCTCTGACTGTTGCGGTCGTCCAAAAAATTTTGGAAAAAGAAAAGCCGGATGCCATCCTACCTACTGTAGGAGGTCAAACCGCATTAAATCTTGCATTGGCCTGCCATAACGCTGGAATATTAGAAAAATATAATGTAGAGCTTATCGGCGCTAAAATAGACGCGATCAAAAAAGCTGAAGATAGAGAACTTTTCAAAAGAGCAATGGAGAAGATAGGGGTAAAAGTCCCTCGTTCCGGGCTCGCAAACAATCTAAAGGAAGCAGCAGAGATCAAGGCTCAGATAGGACTTCCTCTGATCGTAAGACCTGCATTCACTCTGGGTGGAACCGGAGGAGGGATTGCTTATGACGAAGAAACCTTCGACGAAGTGGTTGGTAGAGGTCTTAAGGCTTCTCCAATTAGCCAAGTATTATTAGAACAATCCGTTCTCGGTTGGAAAGAATTCGAGTTAGAGGTTATGAGAGACCTCGCGGATAACGTAGTCATCATTTGTTCAATTGAGAATATTGATCCAATGGGAGTTCATACTGGTGACTCAATCACAGTGGCTCCTCAGCAAACTCTTTCCGATAAGGAATACCAAAATTTAAGAGATATGTCCATCAGTATCATCCGAGAGATCGGAGTGGAAACAGGTGGATCCAATATCCAATTTGCAGTGAATCCTGAAGATGGCGATGTAATCGTGATCGAGATGAACCCTCGTGTTTCTAGATCTTCCGCACTTGCTTCTAAAGCTACAGGATTCCCGATCGCAAAGATCGCTGCATTACTCTCCATCGGATATTCTTTGGATGAGATCAAAAACGATATTACAAGAGTTACTCCTGCTTCTTTCGAGCCATCTATTGACTATGTGGTGACTAAGATTCCTAGGTTTGCTTTCGAGAAGTTCCCTGGAACTGATGATACACTTGGAGTCCAGATGAAAGCCGTGGGAGAAGCCATGGCGATCGGAAGAACTTTTAAAGAAAGTTTCCAAAAGGCGATGCGCTCTTTGGAGATTGATCGATTCGGTTTTGGTTCAGATGGAAATTTTGCAGAACTAGTTGAGTTCCATACTCTATCTGCTGCTCAGAGAAAAGAAAGAATAGACTCTCTTTTACGCAGACCTAACGACAAACGTATCTTCTATGTTAAAAAAGCATTAGAAGAAGGTTATAGTGTAGAGCAGATCCATAATCTTTGCAAAATAGATCCTTGGTTTTTATACCAATTCGAAGATCTGCAGAATTTAGAAAAAGAATTTGTACAAAAAGGAAATTCTGTCTTAGGGAAACTGAAAAAAGCAGGATTCTCTAATAGGCAATTAGCATTCCTTGCTAAAAAAGCAGAGATAGAAAAGATACTCTCTTCTTCCCAAACTCCTGATAAGAAAAAAGCGGAGATAGGTTCCATTCTTAAAAAAGAAGAAAGGAGCCTGGAAGCAGCATTAGAATCTTCTAAAATAGAACCTATTTATAAGCGGATCGACACCTGTGCCGGCGAGTTTGAGGCTTATACTCCTTATTTTTATTCTTCTTATGATGAAGAAGATGAAACAAACGTAACTTCTAAAAAATCGGTAATCATTTTGGGCGGCGGACCTAATAGGATCGGACAAGGGATCGAATTCGATTATTGTTGCTGCCACGCTTCCTTTGCTCTACAGGATCTGGGAGTGGAATCCATCATGGTGAATTCCAACCCGGAAACTGTTTCTACAGATTACGATACTTCCGACAGATTATACTTCGAACCTCTAACCTTAGAGGATGTAATTCAGATCTATAAGAAGGAAAAACCGGATGGAGTTATTATCCAATTCGGTGGACAAACACCGCTCAAACTTGCAAAAGATCTGGAAAGTAGGGGAGTTCCAATTTTAGGAACGAGTCCGGATTCTATAGATAGAGCGGAAGATAGAAAACGTTTCGCAGAAGTATTAGATAGACTAAAATTGATCTCACCTAAGAACGGAATAGCTACTTCTATGGAAGAAGCTAGAAAGATCGCAAATAATATCACTTATCCTGTGCTTGTTCGCCCAAGTTATGTACTCGGCGGAAGAGCAATGCTTATCATCAACGAAGAAAAAGAGTTGGATAAGTATATGGAGAAGGCTGAAGAAATTTCAGAAGACAGACCGCTTCTTATAGATTCCTTCTTAGAAGATGCAGTAGAAGTGGATGTAGATGCACTTTGCGATGGCAAAGACGTATTCATCGCTGGGATCATGGAGCATATCGAAGAAGCAGGGATCCATTCTGGAGATTCTGCATGTGTTCTTCCTCCTCAATCCTTATCTAAAAAAGTATTGGATGATATTAAAAGTGCAACTAAGGCTCTGGCATTGGAGCTTCAAGTCAAAGGGCTTATTAATATCCAATACGCAGTTAAGGAAGAAGTTGTATATGTGATCGAGGTAAATCCTCGAGCTTCCAGAACTGTTCCTTTCGTATCTAAAGCTCTTGGCCATCCTATCGTAAAATACGCCACTCGTATCATGATGGGAGAGACTTTAAAACAACTTCCTCTTCCAAAAGAAATGGCGTTCCCGACTATAAATGTGAAGGAAGCTGTATTACCTTTTAATAAATTCCCTGGAGTGGATACGATCCTTGGACCTGAGATGAGATCCACAGGAGAGGTGATGGGAATCGCCGACACTGCTGGAGAAGCATTCTTAAAATCCCAATATATGGCGGGAGAAGAACTTCCTTCTCAGGGAACTGTATTCGTTTCTGTAAACGATAAGGACAAAAAGGACCTACTGAAGTATATCAAGGATCTTTCCGATTTAGGATTCATTCTGATTGCTACTGAAGGAACTCATAAGTTCTTATCCGAAAACGGAATACTATCTTCTAAGATCAATAAAGTGTATGATAATCAGTTCCCGACTGCATTAGATTATATCAGAGAGAATAAGATCCATCTTATACTGAATACACCTCTTAGTAGAGTGACTAGAGATGATAGTTTTGCCATCCGCCAAGCAGCGATCCGTTATAAGATCCCTTGTTTGACTACTGCAAGTGCTGCTAAGGCTCTCATCAAAGGTATGGTGGAAATGATCGATAAAGGTTTCACCATTCGTTCTCTACAAGAGATCCATAGCCCTAAATAAGAATTAAATTATTCTAAACTTCCTCCTAGGTTAGAACAGTCTGTTTCGGCAGAGCTGAGATCCCAAGGAGTGGAGCCGGTTGCTAAATAGATTTTTTTGACACTACTCCCTCTTACATAGCAGGTCGTAATTCTAGTTTTGGGACATCTTTCCATCTGGCTTGAGTTAGGAAGATATAAAGCACAAAGTCTTTTTATAGAAGTAATTTCTACTGAAGAAAATTCGGTGCAACTAGATGACTCGGGGTTGTCGCATGCTGTTGTATCGGAAGCAAAATCTATAATGGGGTTAGGCTCTATGCTGCAACATCCGGGAGAATCATTGGGAAAAGGAGCAGATAAATACAAAGCAAATATCAGTAATAGCAAGATTGGAAATAGGATTTTAAAAGAAGTTCTATTTTTCATAAATTAGAATACAATCCCTTTAAGTCTGTTTGGCAATGCTCGGTTGCATCTGTTGCGTTCCATGAACTTCCATAATAATATTTTAATCTAAAAAGAGAAGTTTCCTTAAGCAAAGAGCATTCGGCAGATTTTCCGGATAAATCGCAGCTTATATTTCGTTTGTAAATACCTCCTTGAGAATCACAGATATTAATATGAAGGGTTTCCTGAGTTGCATTCTTAAAATCTATACAATCATTTTGTAATTCACAGGATCCTGAGAATGGTGGAGTTTGGACAAGGAGTAAATATATCAATGCTCTTTCATCTTGACTTGTTACCTTTCCTCCGCAAGGAATAGGGCATTTACAATCATTCATAAAGAATGATATGAATAAAAAGGTCGCGGCCTTGAGAAGAGTTCTTTTTTTCTTAATCATAATTCTCGAAAATGCAATATTAACGTTAGTCGCTCATGATCCGGAGCCAAGCAGTTTTTCTGAAGATCTTTTATTTTCATGAATCTGTAATAGGATCTCTAAGTTTGTTTTATACAAATTGGATATTGCTGCCAGGACTTACTAAAGATTGTTGCCATTACCCGCGGCAGCGATGCGAGTGGAGCCGCCCAATCTTTTCCCATTTTTATCAATTTCAGTCAGACTGATATTATTTGTCAATAATGAGTCTCAAAATCAATTTGACAATTTTTGACTAAAAAATGAAGCTTCGAGTAAAGAGGACAATAATGGAAGAATACTGCCGCCCGATCCGGATTTCTGAGAGGAACTACTTTATAGTGGATCTATGTGCCAATTGCGGACATGTGCATCTGCACTTTGAAAATGGCTCTCTGAAAATGGACCTTCATAAGTTGGAGGACCTACATAAAACTGTCCAAGATGCCCATGCTTGGATCTTGGAAGAGCTTGCAGGTTATAATTGAGAGTCGGAGTTCCTGCAAGAGGCGGTTTCAATACGACATAATCAAATAAAGGAAGAAGATAATCTTATAATTATATCAAGGAATCTGTAGATCTTTCGATCCTTATACTGCAAGGGGCAAGCTATGCAGATCAGAACGGAAGGACCAGGCAGAGAAGAAGGATATTCACCGACGGAACCAAAGGTATCTAACGTTTCTGAAAAAGCTTCCGCCCCATCAGTGAGTTTTATGGACCTAATGAAGTCCATCCAACTTCGCTCTCAAAAGGTTTTGGAAGAAGGGCAGAAGTCTGAGATAAAGGAAGAAAAATCGTCTGAAGTGGAAGAGTCCAAAGAGCCTGAATTATTTGTTAGATCCGAAGAGGATGATGTTGAAAAGACTGATTCGGAAGAAGACGAGAATGAGAAATTAGTTCGTCTTTCCGAGAAGAAAGCCCAGAAGGTCGAGCTAAAAGAAAACAATTCTGACCTTGAAGAAGAGATCGATGCAGAGTTTGAATCAGAAGAATTAGATTCTCCTTTTATTACTCAGATGAGTGTTTTCTTAGCTGGACTCGAGGCTAAAAAAGAGAAAGAGATCGCAAGCGCTGCAAACCAAGAAGAATCTATATCATTCAAAAAGATCCAAAAACATTCCAAAGAAGAATTACCTAAGGCAGAACAAAAAGAAGAGTCGGGAAATGTTTCCGTTTTAAAATCTAATCAGACCGAAGAAAAACGCAATCTTAAAGAAACCAAAAAAACTCCAGAAAGAGAAAGCCTGGACGAAGGTTTGAAAAATTTGGAAGAAGCACGAAAATTTTCCAAACCAGCAAACGAAGAGAAGATCCTAACCGTATTAAAAGATTCTCATAAAGAAAATTTTATACCTGAATCCGAGAACTGGAAGATCACCAGAGAGAAAAAACAAGAAACTCTTTCTATGGTTTCCAAAAACCAAGCGGCAAAAGCGGCTCAGGTCGAAGAAGCTTCCAAGTCAGATACTTCCGGTAAAGGTTCCGGGAACCAGGACTTCTCCCAAAGAAATGGAAATGAAACGACGTTTACACTCTTAAAAGCAGGGCTTGGTATTGTAGAAAAAAACCAAGAAGTTTCAGGGCAAAATTCCAAACCTTCTAAAACGAACCCGGGATCTACTATGGATCGTTCTCAGATGAAGGAAAATTTCCAGAGATTGGTTCAATCAGCAAAATTGAATATAGTCGAGAATGGACGATCGGAAGCAACTCTTAGGTTAAACCCGAGAGAGTTAGGAAGAGTTTCCTTACGTATTACTGTAGAAGATGATAAGGTCCAAGGTAAAATTTTAGTAGAGTCGGATCAGGTGAGAAAATTATTCGCAGGTGATCTGGAACAACTTCGCAAAGATTTTAAAGAGCAAGGATTGGATCTCCAATCTTTGATCGTTGAGTCAGAGGATTCATTACGAATGAGTTGGGACGGACAAAATTCTTCTCAATCATTTGACCAGGAAGGTTGGGGATTTGAAACTTCTGGTTTTTCGAATTCTTCCAATTTGGAAGAAGTTTCAGAAATGGACTCTATAGAAAATTCAGAATTCGCCGAAAAGAATACTGATAAACGCTTAAACATCTTGGTTTAAGGAGAGGATCATGCCTGAAGCAAACGCAGTTTCTAACGAAGCTACACGTAGTCGTTATCTCGAAGGAGACAGAAGCTACGATTTAAGGAAGCATTTTGATAAATTGGAGAAAGAAGAAAAGAGTGGTCTCCAAGGAATTGAAATTCGTTCCACCGCGAAAGCATTAGGAAAAGATGATTTTCTAAAACTATTGATCACTCAACTTTCTTCTCAGGATCCAACCAATCCTGTTAAGGACCAGGACTTTATCGCTCAGATGGCACAGTTCTCTTCTTTAGAGCAAATGAATAATATTTCGCAAGGGATTGGAAAGATGACCAATCGTCAAAGTTTCTCTCTTGTAGGTAAGATTGTTTCCGGTCCTGATTTTGTTACCGGAGAAAACGTAGTGGGCACTGCAGGTGCATTGTTCTTTGACGGAGAAGGCAAGTCTTTCGTAAGAGTGAACGGTAGAACTGTAGAAATCGATGCGATCACTTTGATCACTGATCCTGCAATTATCAATCAGGCAGAAGGACAGCAAGGAGCTTCTGCTCCGAAGACTGGGACTCCTGGTGTTGTAGGAACTCCTTCAAATGGATCTTCGGGTTCGGTTGGAACTCCTACATCACAATCAATGCAAGCTCAACAATTTCCAGAAGCATCACAAAGCCAGAATGAATCTAGTTTTGAAGAAACAAGTTCCGGAGCTCCAGGCTGGAGTTTTCCTGGAAAACCGAACGATAGCAATTATTAATTAAATAGAAAATTTCGAGGTATAAGCGCCATGATGAGATCCCTTTATTCAGGAGTTTCCGGTTTAAAAAACCACCAAGTTCGGATGGATGTAATCGGTAACAATATTTCTAATGTGAACACCCACGGTTTTAAAACCGAACGTGTTACTTTCCAGGATATGATCTCCCAAGAGTTGAGAGGAGCTTCTGAACCTAAGGAAAACATTGGAGGGGTGAACCCTCAACAAGTTGGTCTTGGAGCTTTAATTGCTGCGATCGATAAGATCATGACCCAAGGAGCTTTGCAAACCACGGGTAAAAATACTGACGTGGCAATCTCGGGAGAAGGTTTTTTCATCGTTAAAGATGGAGACAAACAATTCTATACCAGAGCTGGTGCATTTAACTTAGATAAGAATGGTTATTATGTAAACCCTGCAAACGGTTTAAAGGTGCAAGGTTGGAATTCCCGCTTAGATGAAAAAGGGAATAAGTATATCAATTCATCCGCTTCTATCGAAGACATCGTAATCCCTGTATATTCTAAAGAACCAGCAAGAGCTACTTCCAAGGTTGACTTCAGATCTAACTTGAATTCTTCCGTGCAAGCTGTTCCGCCTGACGCAACTCCGGAAGAGATCACTGCTATGATCAATGATCCGGATCCAAAGGCGAGACGAGGACATGTAACTACTATTAAAGTTTTCGATGACCAGGGTGCTGAGAGAGAATTCAAAATGGAATTCTATAAAGTGCGCGAGAATACTTGGAAAGCGAGAACCTCCTTGACTGACTCTACTCAGCTTTCAGTAGATGTTGCAGCAACTGGTGGACAAAATACTCAAATGCCTGGACTCACTGAACTTGAGTTCGGATTTACTCCTGATGGAAAGATCGTTTATGTTTCTGACGGAACGGACGTGATGAACACAGGAAAATTAAATGCAAAAGTTTCGTTCAAACTTCCTGGCAATCCGCAAGTTCAAAGTTTTGATCTTGCTTTAGGTGAGGCTGGAATGGTGGACGGGATTACTCAATTCTCTTCCGACTTTACCACCAAAGCTGTGAAACAAGACGGATATACTATGGGATATCTAGAGTCCTTCTCTATTGATAATTCAGGAACTGTTACGGGAGTTTATTCCAACGGGATCAAACAACCTTTAGCAAGAATTGCAACTGCAGTTTTTAATAACCCAGCTGGTTTGGATAAGGCAGGGGATACAATGTTCGCATTCTCTAATAACTCAGGGGAACCTTTGATTGGAGAAGCTGGCATCGCAGGTAGAGGGAAGATCAACGCAGGTCTATTAGAAATGTCGAATGTGGATCTTTCCGATCAGTTTACTGATATGATCGTTACTCAAAGAGGTTTCCAAGCGAACTCCAGGACGATCACTACTACAGACCAAATGTTACAGGAAGTCCTGGGTCTGAAACGTTAATCGTTAACTTAGATCTCCTATTCATTTTGTTTGCGCCCGTTGGATACTTTCCTTCGGGCGTTTTTCTTTTGCAAATCGCTTAAGAACATATTTCAGATTGCAGTATCTATTTCCATCTACTTAGCTTGTTTTTTTACATTATACCAGAGACTAACGCAGTGAGAGAAAAAAAGAAAAAAGTCAGAACAAAAAGCAAATCCGAAGGAAAGAACAGTCGTTTTGGATCTATATTCTCGGCCAACCAGGAATTGTTCCGGGACTGGAACCAGGAAGAAACCTCATCGTTTGCGGGACTTTTCGAATATAAATCCATAAATTCGGGCACAGTTCTAATTGCTTCAGAAAAATCTTCCACCTGGTTCTATTTTCTCTTAGAGGGAAAATGTGAAGAATTTACCAAGGCTTCTTCTGGAGAGGAGTTGATGATCCGAAGTTTGGGACCTGCTTCACATTTTGGAGAGGCTGGGTTCTTCCATTGGAAAGAAGGGAAATTCGGAGTAAGAACCGAAACTGACTCCAAACTTTTGAGAATCAGCACTAAGAATTGGCATAAATGGGAAGCTGAAAATCCAGAAACTTCTAAACGTTGGAAGGAAAGATTAGAGACTAAAAGATTTTTCAGAATGGCGTCTTATGAACCTAGTCATAAGGAACTGTTAGGATTTATTTCTAATCTAGAATTATTATTTCACATAGACCGTAGAAAGATAGGGGAATTGACTCCGTATTTGAGATGGTTATATGTCCCGGGTGGAGAAAGACTTATGCTCCAGGGGGAGCCTGGAAATTCACTTTTTGTAATATTATCTGGAAGATTTAGATATAGTGTTTCCGACGACCAAGGAAATATCACTGGCGAAGGAGAATTTGCCAAAGGTGATATTATCGGAGAGATGTCACTACTTACCGGAGAGCCCCGTTCTGCTTCCGTATATGCAGTTCGTTCTTCTCAAGTAATTCAAATTTCCAGAAATGGTTTTAGAAAATTTATCTCCGAATCTCCTGAAGCTTTATTTCACGTGACTGAAACAATTGCCAGGAGGCTTGGACAAAAGAATAAGGAATCTTCCCGCTTTGGTAGAAAAGTTCATACTATTGCATTGGTCCCGGTTACAGAAGGATTTCCTCTCAGACATTTTTCAAACGAACTTTCTAAATCCTTAAAATCGTTCGGTTCTGCGCTTCCTGTTAACGAGGAAAAACTTTCTAAATTTTTAAAAGATAAGAAGATACATCAGAAAAATGGAATGCGTTTTGGGATTCCTGATATTCTTTCTTGGTTTGGAGGATTAGAGAAAGAATACGATAACGTAGTCTTTGAAGTAGCTCCTTCTGGAGATCCGCTTTGGACGGAAGCAAGTCTTAGACAGGCGGATCGTATCCTTCTTCTTAGCGAAGCAGGAAGACCAATATTAAAAAATTCTTATTCTTGGAATCTGATCCAAGGAGAAAGCCTGGGTGAAACCACAAAAGAATCTGTAATCTATTTGGAGGATTCTTATAATCGTTGGGAAGAATTGGAAAATACCCTACATGAATTGCCTGGCCAAAAACTTATCTTAAGAAAGGACAGGGCAGGAGAATTTGATCGTATCGCAAGAAGATTGGAGAGCAGGTCTGTTGGAGTTGCTCTTTCCGGTGGAGGAGCAAAGGGCTTCGCACATTTAGGATTACTCAGATCCTTAACGGAAGCAGGTATACCGATCGATCTGATCGGAGGTACAAGTTCAGGTTCGATCATGGCCGGACTATTTGCAATGGGGTATGGATTTGACGAATCTCTCCGGTTGATTAAAGAGGTTTGGATTGAAGCAAAACTTACCAGAGATTATACTCTTCCGTTTGTTTCCATTCTTAGAGGTGCCAGATATTCCAGGGCCATCAAAGAATTTTTTGGAAATAGAAAGATAGAAACTCTATTGGTTCCTTTTTTAGCAGTGGCTTGTGACCTTACGAATTCAAAGCCGAAAGTATTCGAAGAGGGAGAAGTTTGGAAAGCAATTAGAGCTAGTACTTCTATACCTGGAATTTTTCCTCCGTTTTTCACTGACGGTGCTTTGTATGTGGATGGAGGTCTTTGGGATAATCTTCCTGGTTCTTTAGTTAGAAGGAAGGGGGCAGATGTTTTGATCTCTGTGGACTTAGGAGCAGGCTCTCAACCGAATAAAGACCAAACTTATGGATTATTAGTTGAGTCCAGATTTCCTGGAGAAGGACCTTCTGCCATTAAACTTTTAGGAAATCAGTTTATGAAAAAGGAAGATAGATATTCTTTCCCTCATATAGGTGAGTTGTTTATGAGATCTATGTTATTATCCAGTCGAAATAATCTTCTTAAAACAAAAGAAAATTCTGATATATTCGTCGAATTGCCTGTGAGAGATTTTTCTACATTCGATTGGGATGAATACAAAAGATTATATGAGATAGGCTACGAACATTCTCAAAAATCCGTAAAGGACTGGGCCAAGACTATTAAAGATAAAGTATATTCAGAAAGGAAGAATTAGACCAAACGGCGTTTTTGGAAGGATTGCTCGATGCCAAAACTTGAAAAAAACTCCTTTTCACGATTTTAAAAGATGCTTAGGATGGGATAATCAGGATGGAATCCAAGTTTAAGCAATACATCGTAACGGATTCCGCGACTCTTGCTGGAAGACTTTCGATCCTCCGCACCAAGATGACGGCTGAGCTAATCAATCTGAAAGACTTTTTTGAGTCTACAGAGATTAGAGACACTCCTCAATTCGTAGACGTTTTATTTTATATCTCCGACAAAACATTAGAGTTGGAGCATAGTAAGATCAGGGAACAGTTAAGAATGAATCCTTTGATCCTGGCCAGGTTCATTTTGAACGCTGATCTAGGTTATGAAGGTTATAAAAATACCGAGATCGAAGATGATCTGATCTTTGGAATATTACCTGAGATTACATCCGACCTTTATCTTTCTAAAACATTTGCGAACGGGTTTTTGCATCTGCATATGATTACCGATCAGTTTGATCTATTGCATAAGATCAATACTGCAAAATACGAGATCAATCGACTGACTCGGATCGGTATCAGTTTAGCTAACGAAAAAGATTTCGATAAACTTCTCAGAGAGATCTTATACAGCGCACGAGAAATTTGTAATGCCGATTCAGGTTCCTTGTATCTTGTAGAGCAAGACGATATTGGATTTGTCAGAAATTTACGTTTTAAAATTTCTGCATTGAGTATCGATACAGAAGAGTTCATTCTTCCTATTAATAAATCCAGTATTGCAGGTTATGTTGCCGAGACCGGTAAGGTTCTGAACATACAAGATGTTTACGATTTACCGGAGGATGCCGAATTCTTCTTTAATAATAATTTCGATATATTATCGAATTATCATACAAAGTCCATGCTGGTTGTTCCTATGAAAGGTCATAGGGGAGATGTAGTAGGTGTTCTTCAGCTCATTAACCGCAAAAGGAATTTTAGCCAAAAATTAACTGTGGAACAAATGAAAGGAGATGAGATCCAGCCTTTCGACGATTATTCCACACAATTGGTTCTTGGAGTCGCAGGGCAAGCAGCTGTAGCAATCCAAAACAATTATCTATTAAGAGAGATTGAGACATTATTCGAAGGATTTGTGACCGCATCCGTAAACGCGATTGAAGCCAGGGATCCAACCACAAGTGGTCACTCTTTCAGAGTTGCTGTGTTGACAGTCGGACTTGCTGAAACATTGGATCGAGTGGATTTCGGAAAATATAAGGAAACTAAATTTTCCAAAGAACAGCTTAAAGAGATCCGATATGCTTCTTTACTTCATGATTTCGGAAAAGTTGGGGTTAGAGAAAAAGTTTTAGTAAAGGCCAAAAAACTAGAAGATCTGGAGATCGGTCTGATTGACTGGAGATTCCGCTACTTAAAGAAAGATTTCGAATCTAAATTGAACTTAAGAAAAGTAGAATATTTAAAAAAACATGGACCCACAGGGTACATGGATTTTGAAAAAGCGATAGAGTTCGAGTTTAGTGAAGAATGTAAAAGACTTACCTCTATGTTCCAGATTATCAGCCAAAGCAATGAGCCTTCTATTTTAGAAGAGGCGAATTCTCAATTTTTAGAAGAGATCGCAAAGATGCAATACATCACCACCGAGGGAGAAAATGTGGAACTGATCTCTCCTTATGAGTTTGGGTTTCTAACTATCAAAAAAGGTTCTCTCGATTTTGATGAAAGAAAAGAAATTGAGTCCCATGTAGAGCATACATTCCAGTTCCTGAGTAAGATCCCCTGGACAAATGATCTAAAAATGGTTCCAACCATTGCTCATGCCCACCATGAAAAATTAAATGGAACTGGATATCCCAGAGGTCTTTCTGGGGAAGATATTCCAATCCAATCTAGGATCATGACTATCTCGGACATATTTGACGCGTTAACAGATCAAGATAGACCTTATAAGAAAGCAGTTCCAGTAGATCGAGCCTTGGATATTTTAGAAATGGAAGCCAAGGAAAATCATTTAGATGGAGATCTATTAAAAGTATTCGTAGAATCTAAGGTCTGGGAAAAATTAAACCACCAAGGACATATTAGATAAATTTAAGGTTCTTCTCTAGTCCAATCGGAAACTAATTTTAAAAAATGTTCTCCTCTTTCCTCAAAATTCTTATATAGATCGAAGCTTGCACATGCAGGAGAAAATACTACTGACGAAACCCTTGCTCTACCAGAACGAACTGCCGTTTTGATTTGGGAAAAACCTTCTTCCAAATTGTCCGCTAAGATCAGATGAGAACCTAAAATAGGGGAAATCACCGGTGCCCAGGTTTGTCTTGCTTCTCCTATTAATAAAACCCAACCGATACCTGAAGCTAAAAATTCTTTCAGCGGCTCCAGAGGTTCTGCTTTTGGTCTTCCTCCTAGGATCAGGAATATACCCTTTTTATCCTTCCAAGTGCTTAAACCAGCAAGCATACTGTGAAGGTTGGTGGACTTGGAATCATTGATAAAAGAAATACCAGCCGCTTTACCAGCATGTTGGAAACGATGAGGAAGGCCTTTAAAGGTTCCGATTAAATTTTGTATATGTTCCGGTTTTGCACCGATCGCTTCGGCAGCTAGGATAGAAGCAGCCAAATTATCCAAATTGTGTCCCCCGGGAAGAGGAAAGTTTTTAGCATCATAAACTGCATTAGCTGTTTTGATAGTTCTTTCTTCTTCGGAAATGATCGCATCATTACCCGATTCTCTGCCAAAGATCAAAATTTTGCAGGACCATCCGAGCTTTTCGATCCTTTCTTTAAAAAGTTTGGAACTGGTCACAAGTGTATGACGAGAATTAGAAAAATCTACAATTCGAGTCTTAGCTGCGAAATAATTATCTAAATTTTTATGCCTTTCTAAATGGTCTGAGGCAAGGTTTAATATTACAGATACGTTAAGTTCTAATGGGCCAGAATCTTCTAACTGATAACTTGAAAGTTCCAACACTGAAAGTGGAACCGGTTTTAGACAAAAATCACTGAAGGCCAAACCGATATTTCCACCTGCAGTTGCTCCAGGAAAATCTGCAGAAACTAGATGAGTGGTGAGAGAAGTTGTTGTGGATTTTCCGTCAGTGCCTGTGACTCCAATCAATTTTCCGGAATAGAACGCTCTCGCTAATTCTACTTCGGAAACTACCGGAATTGCGAGAGAATTTGCTTGGGAAATTACCGGATGAGAAGGTGAAATGCCCGGACTTTTTACGATGAGTGCGATTGGAAGAAGGTCCGCTAAAATTACATCTTCACCTACGAATGTAACATCAGAATTGGGTAAGGCTTCCGAATTACAAAGAACAGCATTCGCCTGTCTCTCTTTCAAGAGTCGGAGAGCCGCCATGCCGGAAACTCCCCCGCCGAGAACCAGGACTCTTTGGCCTAATAAGGAGGTAGGAAAATTCTTCATCTTGGGGAACTTGGTTGACAGGCTATTTTTTGCATCGAGAATTGTCTCTAAATTATCGCTAAGGGTAGGTTCCTTTGCTCGATCACAAGGTACAGGACGGAGTTCTAATAGTTTACCTCAAGGGACGTTTGGACGTTTCTATCGCAAACGAGGTGGAAGAAAATCTGAACGATCTAATCGATAACCAAGGACATACCAAGGTTATTCTGAACATGCAAGACGTAGACTATATGTCTTCCTCCGGATTCAGGGCTTGCATATCTACACTCAGAAAATTGAACGCAAAAGAAGGCGGTCTCAAAATCTGCGGGATCAAACCGGCAGTAAAAAGAATTTTCGACGTGATCGAACTTACCTCTCTATTTGATATCCGCGAAACTGAGGACGAGGCGCTTCGAACCTTTCGTGCATAACCGATGATGGCATTACATCGGGTTCTCCAAGAAATCGTAGAAGAAAAAAAAAGGGAAATCGAAACGATTCCCGAATACAAACCTTCTCCATATTCCGGAGTAGGTTTGTGGCAATCACTGCGCTCTCGCAAATTTTCAATCATCTCTGAATGTAAAAAGATGAGTCCTTCTTCCGGAATCATCCGGCAAGAATATGATGCCGTCACTATTGCAAAAACTTATTCAGAATGTGGCGCCACTGCTATCTCAGTTCTTACGGATAAGAAATTTTTTGGCGGATCCCTTGAAGATCTCAAAAATGTTTCTTCTCAGGTGAATATACCTATATTAAGAAAAGATTTTATAATAGATGCAAAACAAGTGGCAGAAGCTCGTGAATATGGAGCGGCTGCAATCTTACTCATAGTCCGTATCCTCACACCTGAAAAACTCGCTGAACTTATTAAAGAAGCCAAAAGGTTTAATATGGATGTTCTCACTGAGATCCATACGGAAGAAGAAGCAACCATCGCAGCTAAAGCGGGTGCAAACATCGTTGGGATCAATACCCGTGACCTGGATGATTTTAGCATCCACCAGGAGCTTGTTCCTAAGGTAGCTTCTAAACTTTCTCCCAATATCGTAAAAGTTGGGGAATCTGGGGTTAAGAGCAAGGCGGACTTGGATGAATTTCGTTCTCATGTGGATGCGGCTCTTATCGGGACTTACTTCATGGAAAAGGCTGATATCCGTAAAGCTTGGCTGGAATTATTTTAAGAACTCAACCAGGAACAAGTTTGTTGGAACTCCAACATTGTAGCTAAGGCGGCCCCCGCCCAGGTTCGGGAGGGGGGAGTGGCCCGTGGGAGGGCGCTTTCCCAAATATCAGAAAATCCTTCCTTCGTCAACGAAATCTTTCTCTTCGAATTTGTAGGAGCTCCTACATACGAATAACATCTCTCTGCGAAACTTGTTTTCACTTTTTTCAAAAACGCATTCTAAGTTTTCTAAAACGTATGTTTGAAGAAGATTCTTCCTCCTTTTCCTATTGGAAAAAAGATATTGCCTAATGAATTGTGTGGAATGTAAAATGCCCTTTCGTCTTTTTTAAGGCCAGTTGGGAGGTTTTTACATGGCGTTTGAAGAATCAGGGGAAGGTTCGAGCATATTCGGATCGATTGGTGACTCATTCAAAGGAATGTTGGCTGGGGTAGTTTTATTCCCTCTTTCCTTATATTTGATATTTCAAGTGGAAACTTGCGAGCAAGCGAGTGCGGCTCTCAAAGGTGCACTGCCTGCGTCCCAAGCAAAAGCTGGGGTTGCATCTTACGTAACAGGTAAACTGAGCGCTGATACATTGGGTGGCGAGTTCGTAAAACCAGGAAAATATATTTCCTATTCTCAATCTTCCGAAGTATATGCCTGGAAAGAAACAAGCAAAGAAGATTCTAAAACCAAAAAAACGATCTACGATTGCGAATTGGATTGGATCTCTTCTCCTAAAAATCCTAAAAATTTCAAAGATCCTGCCTGTAAGTCTAAACCTTTCTATAAAGCTACTGTGGATGATAAAAGTTCCGTTGCTTCCGATGCGAAGGTGAAAACGGACGATGGAAAAACTTATAGTGTAAATTTAAGCAAAGTGGATCTAACTTCTGCTGTACCCTCTGTGAGTCCTGGCTCAGGAGAATTATCCAAGGGAATTGCTGAAGGAGATCACATCTACTTGTCTCAAAAATGTGCGAGTGATCAAACAGAAGGTTGCGAGAGGATCAGTGTATCTCTGGTTCCTGTTCCTGAAGAAAGTATGACTTTTGTTGGATCAGTGAGCGGAAGCTCGATTGGTGAATTCACAAGCGAAGAGGGTAATAAATTTCTAAACGCTTCCGTGGGCGATTACCAAACCACTATGAAAGATATCCAAAGCGACGATAATACAACTAAATGGTTGATGAGACTGGGATGTTTTATTGCGATGTGGGTGAGTTTTAATCTTCTCGCAGGACCATTACTTTCTCTTTTAAGTTTTGTTCCATTTGTAGGCGAATTAGGAAAAGCTGCGCTTTCTGTTGTGTTTGGAGTTGTAGCATTCGTGATTACCGCTATTACCATTCTTCTCGTGAAGTTCTGGTATATCTGGCTGATATTGGGTCTTGCCGCAATCAGTTATGCTATCTATAAGAAGAAGGCAGCAACAGCTTAGTTCCATATTAAAAATGTAATAAAGAAAAGGCCGGGAATTTCTCGGCCTTTTTTATTTTTTTGCTGCTCGGATTTATCATCTTGTCAATAAAAACTTTCCAAAAAGTAAACGTGCGTTTATTCGAAACCAGGATTAAATCATGCTTTAGAACATGATTTTAAGTGAGTTTTTGAGAAAATAAGAGACGCATAAGTCTATTAAAAATAACGCACGTTATCCTAAAAATCGTCAATTATAGTGAAAAAAATCCTTGTCTATACCGTTATAGTATGTACCAGTATAGCGATCGATACACGATTCGAACAATTGATATAAAAAAAGATTGAAGGTTTTTTGGGACCGCGGTATAAATAGAGGCCGTTCTGGTTCTAAAAAATAACAATTGTTCAAAAAAGCGAACATGGACCCAGAGAGGTTTAAGGGATGAAGATGCTGCCATTTGGAGATGTCACCGGGGGAAGATTTCGGCTCCTGGATTTTAAGAAAAATATAATTTTCATTTCTCTTATATTATCATTATCTGCTGCTTGTTCCCATGCCGGAACGGATAAAAACGGGATCTCCCAATTTTCAGATAATACTGATGATTACAAAGGTGTTTCTTTATTCAGTTTTTTGAATCCTTATCCAGTGGTGAAAAGTTTTTTCACCAATTTGGATCCAGTTGGCTTTAATGAAGCGCTGGGTGATGCACTCTCTAAAGCGCCAAGAACTGATAATTTGGGCACAATTCGCGCCCTAGAATCTGCAATGTTGCAAAGTAGGACAAGTGTCCAAACCCTTTCTCTTGGCCTTGCGGACATGATTGAGAAGATGCAGACTTCTAATCCTGCTGCATATTCTTCGATCCAGCCCGTTTTTGAGAAGATCCGTCATTATAATAAACCTGTGGTTCGTAATCTTATGCCTCTCGGCGCGAATCAACTTTTGATCGAATATAATACTAAAACTGCGAATCAAATTGCGACTTCTATCCACGATACTGCGGATATTCTGACGGATCCAGATTCTATAGATACTCTCCACGATGTAGAAGATTTTCTTTATAAAGGATTGCGTAAAAACACCACGTTCCGCACAGGATTGGAGAATTTATTAGGAGGATTTTTTGCTCCTTCTCTTCTTACGGATCGCACATTAAAAGAAGGTTTTATCTCTCTTGTTTACGATTTCGGCGAGATGATGTATAAGGCTGCTGGTTTTGAAGACCAGATGACTCCTCAGACTTCATTTAAGAATTTTATAATAAACGCTGAGAACTTTTTCACCGCAAATACTATCTCTCCGGCAGACCCGACAGCTAACGAATATTCAACAAACGCGGCTTATAATGCTCCAGGTGGTACTTTAAAACCTGCTGAATTGAGAACGATGCTGAGAGATCTATTCGTAACGATCAAAGGATTAATTTTTGCTCAGGGAGATGTAACAGTAAACGTTTTGAAAGAGACCGCTAAAAATGCGTATCTCCTTGACTTTATGAGAAATTCTTCCGGTTCCAGCCAAACTTTTAAAGATCTTTTGCAGTTAGATGGAGACGGAAGAAATCGCCAAACAGATGTGGAAAGTCGCCCGGTTTCTTCCTTGGAAACTCTGTTTATCGTTCTTACTCTTGCTGATAATTACGGTTATAGATGGAATCCAGTTGATTCCGGGAATCCAGCTACGACTCAAATCCACAATAATGCTTTAACTGATACCGGCTCCGTGACGACGGGTGGTGAGCTAACATTGGGTGATGCGATGTTTAGCATGGGATCCGTTATAGGATCTGACGATTCATTCAATTTTAAGAATATTACAGAACTTAGTCGTACGAGTTCTAAGGTTTTCCGCGATGGCTCCGTTTATAAAATAGGTTTCAATACAAGAGTACTTTCTATTTTAGAAGCCGCTTCTCGCGGAGAAGCTCAACAAATTACTGATCCGAGTTCAGAGGCAACCTTCGATAAGTTGTACAATAAAACGGTTCCTTGGATGCTCGACTGGATCGTTAAGGTTACCTTAGAAGGTTATGGTCCTTATTATAGTCAAACTGATGGCGGTGGACAGCCAATTGCTCCGAACGGAAATCCTCTACAGTATCAAGCGAGCTGGAATACTTCCAAATATTACGTACAGATTGATCCGGGAACAGGTGGAGAAAGGAGAATTTACCTTGGAGGAGTGGATCAAACTGCCGCTTCTGCTGTGTTAACCAATAAAGGTTATTATTCAATAACTGAGACTGCTCCCGCTCCTATCTTAGTTGCAAGTGCGGAAGAGGCGTTTTATAAAAATCTACAATGGCTCCTTTACGAAAAAAGGTTCGTAGCAGTTCTGCCTGTAAGAGCTAAGTTAGCCGCTACGGTTACTTACCAAGAAGCATTATTTATTACTGCGATCGGAAACGGGATCATGGGGATGATGAACCTTAGTCCTAATTGTGGCCCTTTGAAAGATGATTGTACTAATTTTAATGGGTTTTGGCAGAAAAAAGGAACTCCACTCAAGTCCTTTGATTCAGGCACCCAAGCAGGCCCTTGGGTAGTTCAGGATACAGACCTTCAAGATCTTTCTAATGAACCTGGAGATTCCGTTTTCTTAGTAGAAGGTTGGGGATATGGTTTAGCTGGTAACGAAGGTTTTCAGGTCACCGCTGTATATTCTGCATTATTCCCTTTATTAATTCCTGACCCTACCACTGTGTATGGAATGATTCCTCCCGTAATATCTCAAAATGCTGGAGTGATTAAGCAGCTTGGTTTCTTGGGGACTACTGATACTCCGGCTTCGCAAGTTAATACTAACTGGAATAAAAGAAATCGTCTTACTCCTTTCATCGTATCTTTGGCCAAGGCTTTAGGAGATGATGCTAAAATTCCTGCAAACAGAACTGCAGGTAAAAATCCTTATAAACTATTTACTGGCCTTGCAGAAATATTCTCTCGTCCTTACGTCTTTTTCGGCCAGGATGAGACGTTTAGAACCGGCGACAATCTTCCTGCAAAACCTAGTTTTATCCAGATCAGAGTAGTTGGAATTGGATCGGGGTTGAGAAACCCAGCTGCTACTCCAGTAGAATATAAACCTTCTAAAAATTACAGAAGTCTCCTAAGCGTTTTAATAGAAGGAACATCTACACCTACAAGTACTGATCGTAACCGTATGACTGACGGTCCTTTGGATCTATTAAGTAAAACTGATATTCTTTCCGGGCTGATCAAGTTTACTACCAATCTTGGAGATCCTGCTAAGGTAGATGCGAGAAATAAGATCATGGATGGTCTTTCCGGGATTTTGGGCCAAACAAAACTTTGGTCTGATTGTGGCGGAGAGGCGAATTTTCAAACCAACTGTCCGAACCAATTCGCAATTGATGAAGGAATTGATTGGTTGGTATATCGTGTTGCAGATAAATACGATGATCGTCCTCGCAACGACCTATACGCTCCTTCTTGGGTGAAAGTAGATGATCTAGTCAGAAGAATTCGCGATTATATCTCCAGATCTTCCGGTTGGTCTTTGGTGAAGTCTTTGGACTTCTTACTGGATCTCTTGTTGGATATCCAACTCACAGCGACTGAAATTACAAATACTTTGGATCTTCTTTCTTCTCTCTTCTATGTGGGAGATGATACTGATCCGAACAATTCTGCTCTGGATACGAGAACTTATACTATTTCTGATATTGTTACAACAAGCCTTCCTCCTGTTTTGGATTCAATGGCTCCTTACGGAAGGAATTTATACGCAACAGGTTATCAATTAGGTAAGCCTGGCAGCTTCTTTACCTTCTTGGAAAAGAATGCGAACATGTCTTCTCAATACTCTGTAGAAGAACTATTCGAAAATACTAAAGTACTTCTAAGATCCGATATGATCCAAACTCCACTCATGGATAACAGGGCATTCCTGTATTCTGCAGGGACGTTGATTGGATTGTTTGGAGATATTTATGAAAGAGGCCGTCGTTTCTCAGGATCTGATGCCTTCTTCTATGATAATTGGAATAATGGACAGCCCACGTCGACGTACTGGGACGATATGAATGCGATATTCTCACTAAGATGAAAAATAGATATATAACGGGACTACCGACACAAATGAAGATGCAAACATTTAAGGGATTTTTAATTATTAGTTTCGCTGTATTCTTCGTATCCATCGGATGCGGAGCAGAAAAGCAGGGGAGCCTTTCAGATTCAATCTTTGCAAGTCTGGGGATCGCTACGGATTCCGGAGGAAGTCTTCCTACTAGTGCATCCTTAACTCCTTATAAGGACACAGATGAGCCTGCAACTCTTCCTGTTGATTTTGGAACAGCAGGGCCCCAAGCATTATTAAACCTTTCTTCTACTGACCAAGTGGATCGTTATAAAAGTTTAGAGATCGTTTTCTCTGAACCAATGACCCAATCCACGGTGAATTCTGATTTTGTGCTGAAGGAAAAGACCGGAACCTTATTGCCAGGACCCGCTGTTGAAAAGGGAGGATCCTTTTATTGGAAATCCGGGGGAAGATTGATCTTTGACCCTTACAAAGAGTTAAAACCTAATACCACTTATCAGCTCACTTTGACTAATGCTTCTCAAGGTTTAGAAGGTGGAAACCTACAACCTTATACAATCGAATTTACAACAGAGCCGGATTATCTGATTGGAGCCACGTTAAACGGAACAGCAGTTGGTCCTGCGAATTCTTCTAAAGATTTAACTTATACAGACGCTGCGCCTGGAACAATCGCGATGAATTTAAACGCGAGCTTTACTTCTCCGATTAGCGGAACAAATTCTATTCAGACGATTAAACTGAAACATTTAAGTTCTACTGCAGAACACGTTATTTGTGCGGCTCCTCCCTGCGACATGACAGTTCCACTTGCTTCTTCTTTAAATTTGAACACTTTCTCTGGAGCAAAAGCGGGACTGAAACCTTTCCAAGGTGGAAATGCTTATATTTTTGAGATCACTACTACAAACGGCAAGGTATTCCGCAGATCTTTCGGATTCAATTATGGAAAAGTAAACACCACTCCTTATGCGATGATCACTAATGGAGCTGCTGTAATCGTAGATGAAACTCAGGCTTTAAAATTGTTCGGCCAAATTTTGGAAAGATTTACTAAGAATGACTATAAAATCACAGGTAAATCTTTTTCAGATTTTTCGAATACTCCTAAGAGTACAACGAAAAGAACTACTCATTGTATCGATTATTATTCCTCAGGCGGATCTGCGGTGAACTTTATCCGCAGCTTTGGAGATTCTACTGATCCGGAAAACGGAGACGGTTATTGCGGTGGAGCGGGAGCAAATCCTGGAGCGTTTGTTGGTAACGGTTGTTTCTTGGGTTGTTCCGACTTCGATATGGACGTGTATATTACTGGAGTTAATATCCCTCCTACTACCGGGGCAGACCCTACGATTACCGCAAGTTTAAGTGTTCCTGCGAACAATAACCTGAAGGTGAATATTAATGGTCGTAAGGCAATTATCAATCTTGCCATTATTGCAAGAAACCGCAGCTCTATAGGTTTGGGCCTGGTTGGTTCTGGAAATAGATTCTATTTTACTACAATTGCGGAAGTAAACTTGGGAGAAACTGCTAACCCTCGTGCGGCAGTCGCAAACACTAACACATTAGTCGATACTAATGGAGAATTTAATATTGCGATTAAAACTCCTCTAACTGCAGCTCCTCTTCCTACAAACGTTGCTACGGATAATTTTTATACGAAAGAATGGTCCGATCATTTACGTGTGAAAAATAACGCAGGCGATCTGGATTCTGTAGACTATATTGATTCCACTTCTTGGGCAGCTGACCTTTTATCCTCGGTGACTGCATCTATTGCGAATGGGATGGTTCCTGCTTTAAAACCTGCAATCACTCAGTCTATGTTGAGAGACGTAGTGCAGAAGGTTGCACCTAATGCGTTAAATGCAGTTGTTACTTCCTTGGCTAACCCTGGATTGGATGTTGTTTTACCGGATTATCTTCCTGCTCCACTTCAAAGTTTTCCGCTTTCTTTAAAATTGAAATTCCAGACGGATGTTGCTCCTACTGTTTCCGGAGCAAACAAGGGACTGGTTGGTTCTGCATCCGTTGCTTTGGTTGCAAAAACTCCTCTTGGAATATCTGATCCGAATTATCACGGGCACCAATTGGCTTCTGGTTTCGTAAGTACCCGTCCTATTCCTGCGGCAGATGCATTGACCAAAACTTTTCCGTTCTCAAAAAGTTCAACTAACCCTGGACTTCTTTTAACGCTGACTGCGGATACTGTAACTCAAGCTGCTTATAGTCTCTGGCAAAATGGTGCCTTAAATTTAAGGATCAATAAACCTTTTATAGATTCAATTACTGCGTATGCAGGTTCTGATCCTCTATTTCAGCTAACGCAAGAGTTGGTAAAAGTAGGAACCTTGTTGAATATCTTGGCTCCGGGAAGAAATACTTTAGTCGGTTTAAATCCAAGTGATCCTTCCAAACTCATCCAAAACGTAAAATCTGGAGATGATGTGGATATCGACGTGTATGCGATCCACGCACCTAACGGTGAGTTTAAGTTCGGAGGAGCGAATTCTATTCCTGCTCTCGTTGTAAACTTTACTGACCTAGAATTGAGAATTTATGGAAGAAGACCAAATGGTACTCAAATCGGATACCCTAACTTAAACTCGATTACATGTTCTTCTGCAGCGGCCGATAGTGCTGCAAATAGTTGCCGTTATCTTTTGAATACTGTACGTGTAAGTATCAAGGGAGATGGTTCCTTCAATTTTATTCCATTCGTAAATCCGGATCCTACTGGAAAACCTCAGTATAATAATTTGAACGCTATGAGCCTCGTGATCAAAAAAGATGAGAATAGTATGGCTTATACGCTGGATATCTTAGAAGGAAATTCTGTGAATCCATTCGGATTGGATCCAAAAGGAATTTTTCAAGTAGTAGATCCTTTGATCCGTTCCTTGATCATTCCATTAGTAAATAACGTATTGAGACAGGTGCCTTTGCCTAAATCTCTGAATGTTTCTGCGATCACGAATTATTCTTCGGGTGCCGTATGTAATCTTCAGTCTACTACGGATAAATTGAAACTGATCACTATCCCGATCCCAAATACGGAACCTTATCCGTATCTATTCGGCGGTCTTCAGTTCCAAGGAGCTGCTGCGACAAACCCTGGAACAGTGGTGCAATGTCCTTAAGGTTATATAGGAGTGAGTAAAAGAGGATAAAGTATAGAAACGTAATATTATAAAAAAAGAATAAATCCTAAACCAAGAGTTTTCTCCAAAATTGAAAATAAACTCTTAAAGGCTGGGCAGTTCTTCGTAAGAAGAAGGTCCGGTCTGAGGTTGGATAGGCACTGACGGGTGCCGATTCTGGCCGAATTCGAAAGAAATCATGCGATTGAAAACTGGAGAAAAAAGATGGTTACCGGATTGGGTGAAAGAGAAAGAATTTATATTAAACGGACGGTTGTTATAACCTGTCTGGCGTTACCCCTTTTATTTTTGGGATGTAAAGGTTCCGAAAAAGGAGGAGGTATGCTTGATTCCTTCTTAAGTTCCATTGGAATCCCTATCGATGATGGTGGTTCAATCCCAGGAGCTTCTAATAATATTAATTATACTGAAACTGATACACCCGCAACGTTACCTGTAGATTTCGGAACCACCGGGCCTCAGGTCCTTCTTAACTTAGCTAGTCTCACTCAAGTAGATCGTTACAAAAGTTTAGAGATCGTTTTTTCTGAACCTATGGTTTCAAGTACGGTTAAGGCCGACTTCGTATTTACTGAAGATAACGGAACACTTCTCCCCGGACCTTCTGCCGAAAAAGGAGGGACTTTTTATTGGAAGTCTGGAGGAAGATTGGTATTTGATCCATATCGAGAATTAAAAGCAAATACCACTTACAAGCTTACCTTAACTTCAGCCTCCAAAGGATTGGAAGGGGGAAGTCTTCAGCCTTATACAGTTAGCTTTACTACCGAACCAGATTATTATATTACAATGTCTTTAAATGGTACCGGGGTAGGTCCAGCAAATTCTCAAAAGGACCTGACTTACTTGGATGCAACTCCGGGTACGATCTCCATGAATCTGAATGCAAGTTTTTCGAATCCGAGTAATCCAAACCAGATCCAAAGTATCAAATTAAAACATATGGGTTCAACTGCGGAGCATGTGATTTGTGCGGCTTCCCCTTGCGACATGACTGCACCTCTGGCTTCTTCCTTGAACTTGAATACTTTTTCAGGAGCGAAGGCCGGGCTAAAACCTTTCCAAGGTGGAAATGCATACGAATTTCAAATTTCCACTGCAGATGGGAAAACATTTCGCAGGTCATTCGGATTTAATTACGGAAAAGTAAATTCTACTCCATATGCTTTGATCACCAATGCTTCTGCGGCAGTTTTTGATGAGGCTCAGACTTTAAAACTATTCTCTAATATTCTTCAAAGATTTGCTCATGCCGATTTTAAGATCACGAACAAAACATTTAACGATTTTTCGGGATCTCCTAAAACCACGGATGTTACTCCTCTCCGGGACCCTGATGGTAATGGCAACTTTTCGGATAGAAGGTGTATAGATTTTTGGTCTATCACTGCGAACGATTTCCCGATCTCCGTGAATTACGTAAAAACCTATGGGGATATGGCAGGCCAATTCGGAAATGGTTATTGTGGGGTTGCCGGAAATACAGGTGCATTTAATATTACTGCAAGCTTCTTGGGAAATCTTCCAATGTGGTTGGACGTATACATTAATAATGTAGTAGTTCCGCCTTTAGCACCAGATAATACTACAAATATTACGGATTCAATCTACGTCCAGGCGGATGGAGTAATGGGAGTCGACCTAAATGGGAAAAGGTCAGTGATAGATATCACAACGATCGGATATTCTCATGATTGTACGGGTCTTGCTTGTTTATTAGGAAATGATGATACATACGGATTTTCTACCACAGCAACTTTGAATCCGAACTCACCGTATACTTCTCGTTTAGCCAGAGCAAAAGCGAATGCAAGTTTTGATTCTGCCGGAAAAATCGCAGTCGCGATCAAAACTCCTTATACACCTACGGATGGGATCAATGGAAACTTTTACGTTTCAGAGTGGACCAATAATTTAAATGTAGCAGGCGTAAATTTACTCGCTGCTACAGACACATTAGGTTCTTGGCTTTCTCCGATTACAGAAAGTGTAGCGAATAATGCAGTTCCTCAGGCAACACCTTACATCACTCAATCCATGTTGAGAGATATTGTAGAAAGAGTATCTGTAGAGGCGATGAATGCAGTATTAGTTTCTTTGAATAATCCCGGCTTGGATGTGACTCTGCCGGATTATTTGCCCGCACCTTTAAACAATTTTCCTTTGTCTCTAAGATTGATGGCTCAAAATGATGCAGTAGTAAAATCGGATGGAACGAATAAAGGGATCTTAACGTCCGCAAGTGTATCTTTGGTTGCCAAAACTCCTCTTGTTAATACGGATCCTAATTATCATGGACATCAATTAGCTACTGGCTTTGTCAGTACTCGTCCTATTCCGACGGGCACTGCTATGGCAAAAACATATCCATTCTCCAGAAGTAATGCTAATCCTGGATTACTCCTTACTTTGAATGCGGATACTGTGACGCAGGCAGCTTATAGCCTATGGCAAAATGGAGCCTTAAATTTAAGGATCAATAAACAATTTATCAATCAGATCAAACAGTATGCGGGTTCTGATCCTCTCTTTGAATTAACACAAGAGTTAGTGAAAGTTGGGACCTTACTGAATATCTTATCTCCAGGTAGGCCTTTAGTAGGTTTGAAACCTGGTGATCCCACTAAGTTTGTTCCGAGCGTAAGTGCAATGGATGATGTGGACATTGATGTCTATGCGATTCATGCTCCGAACGGTGAATTCAAATTTGGAGGAACAAATTCTCTTCCTACCCTGGTAGTGAACTTTACGGATTTGGAATTAAGGATATATGGCAGAAGACTTCCAGGAACTGATGTAGGTAATGGAAGTGTCGTACCTTGTAGTGCAGCTGCCGCAGATAATGCTGCAAATAGTTGTCGTTATCTTTTGAATACTGTCCGTGTAAGTATAAAAGGGGATGGATCCTTTAATTTCATACCTTTTGTAAATCCGGATCCTATAGGAAAACCTCAATATAATAATTTGAACGCGCTAAGTCTTGTGATCCGAAAAGATGAAGCTAGCATGTCTTATACAATGGACATTCTGGAAGGACCAACATTTAATCCATTTGGTTTGGATCCTAAGGGAATTTTCCAAGTGGTAGATCCTTTGATCCGTTCTTTGATTGTTCCTTTAGTAAATAACGTATTGAGACAAGTCCCTTTACCTAGTTCCTTGACCTTGGATGCAATTACGAATGTAAGCTCTGGAAATAAATGTAATCTGCAATCTACTACAGATAAGTTGAGATTGGTTACTATCCCGATTCCGAATTCGGAAGCTTATCCTTATCTATTCGGAGGACTTCAGTTCCAGGGCGCATTTGCTTCCAACCCCGGAAATGCGATCAGCTGCCCTTAAGATAAAAAAAGAGGCTCAAGAATTCTTGAGCCTCTCAAACATTCCAAAATCTTAATAAAAGATTTACATTTTTCCGCCGCCGTAAGTCTCATCGCCTGGGACAGAATCTTCCGGAGTCCAACCTTGAGGGGTATGACAGGACAAACAGTTCTTTAACGATATATTCTTTTTCATCAAGTCCTTAAATGGAGGAAGAGATTTGAATTTTACGATAATTCCATCATAAGAACTTCTTTTAGGCTCTTCTCCGCTACCGGGATAATAACCGCCATTTCCTTTTTCCTGCATAGTTCCATCTTTTGGATCTCCAGTTCCATTCATTAAAACCTTACCTTCGCAAGTGCAGAAGGAAGAATCCTTGGTTTTATGATCATGGAATGCGGAGAATGCAGTTCCTCTGACTCCAGCAGTGGTAGTAGGGGTGCTAACTTCGAATTTTCTACCTTTCAGGTTTACCAATTGGAACCAAGCAAATCCACTTTGAACTTCTAATTTGCCATCTTTTGACTCGTTGTATAAACTGGAAATTTTCAGTTTTGTATTCGGAAGGACTTTGAACTCGGAACCTTTATAGAGAAGGGTAGTTTTTGACGCGTTTCCAGTAGAAACTATATCTCCTTCTGAAACCATATCTCCTTGTTTTAGAACGTTCCAACTTCCCTTGCCGCCTTTTTGTAACTGTACTTTTCCAATCAGAAAAGAAACTCTCGCCTCCTTCTCCTTGTTCTCTTGGCTTACTAAAACCAAGGAACCGATGGAAAGAATTAAGCTTAAGATCATCCACACTCTTAGTTTCATAAATATCTCCTTAAAATTCGATGGTGGTCCAAAGAGTTAACTCTTTGGTCAGGCGGCCGTAGGATACTATCCCGTTATTTGCGCCGCCTTGGAATTGTTGTAAATACTCCGCTTTGGTCCTTTCATTTCCGGATCCATCCACATAGGATTGTTCTCTATCTCCGTCTTTGTCCCTATTCCTGGATTCAGTGTATCCAATAGAAACACGTAAAGAATCCGTAATATTCCATTCTGCGAATACGGAACCTCTTCTAAAAGTGGAACGGACGGAGTAGCCGGAAGAATTTACTAAAGGCCCTATAGAATTGGTTTGTATATTCCAATAATCCGATTCAGGACTTCCAGGCATGATCTGATTTATCCGAGTTCGGTTAGCGGCGAGCATTCCATCTCTTCCACTCCCTCCTTCTAATCTGCCCACGATCCTAAAATCCCCCCATCCTAAAGACAACCAGGCGTAAGCTGCAGTTCCTGTAGAATCCAATCCTGGAGTCACAGCTCCGAATGGTTTGGAAACGTCTCTGACTTCTCCGCCTTTTTGTTTTCTGAACACGTATCCAAGTCCGAAGTTAAGAATTTTTTTACGATCAAAATTAGCCTCAACAGCATAAGAGTCACTTTCTAAGGAACGAACATCCTTTCTGAGGTTGGTTAATGGGTTATTGTCTGAGGCAAGACATGCAGTTCCTTCTTTACAATCTGAAGAAGTGGTGCCTGTTAAGTTTGCGGATCTATAAAAAAAATGAAGACCAATCCTGTTCTCATCACCAATCTTAGGCTCGTAAGAAAGTCTAGAAGAAAGATCGAAACCAGTGGAGTCAGTATTTTGGGTTTGCCTGTAACCTTCTCCATTGGAAAGAACAACTTGTGCGGATAAAGTGTCCCACTTTCCGGTACCGCCTAACCCAACATCGGCGGGAGCGGGTGCAAACCCCAGACTTTCGAGAGGCCCTTTGTCTACATATCTCCATCTCCAATAGTTTTTCCATTGGGTGTATGTATGTGGAAGCTCCTGCATCCCGAACGTTAGTGAATATTCTCCGAGTCCAGTCTCCCAGGTCTTGCGGATAAGCGCCCTTCTGATCCCTAAAATATACGGATTGGATTTCACTCCTCCGTCCATTCGCGTATCTGCGCTTACTTGAGCAGAACGTAATAATTCTCCCCATAATTCCAAGCTGACCCCGGTTTCCTTAATTTCTTTATTAATAGTCAAAAGGGTCCAAGGCGTGGAGAAGCCCGGCTCTTCATTAGGATAAGCATTAGTAAGACCGGATCCACCATCTTTCATTCTTTGATTATAAGAAGGGGAGAGGATACCACCTATCTTCAAACCGTAAAAACCGTCCGGTTCGTCTTTCTTAGTGGTAACGATTTCCTCAGCGGATAAATGTACAGATCCCATAATAAAACATGCAGCTGTGATCAGTTTTCGAATAGATGTCCTTTTCAAAGAGGTCCCCCTCGATTACTTGCCGACAAAAGTCGTAAAGAAAAAATTTCGTTTAGATAAACTTATCCTTACTCTCTTGTCTACCAGACTTTGTATTTAACAAACGGGTCGATCCGATTTCTGTAGTTTCTATTCGATTGGAATAAACGATACTTTCCCTGGAATAAGATTGTAAAAAGGGAATCGACGGGTTAAAAGAATGTAGGATCAGTGGAGTCGGAACCGGAAAAAAATTTTCGACCATTCTCTCTATGCGCACTTTTAAGATACTATTCTGGTTAACGATAAACACCGTGATCGGCACAATGAATTCATTGTTAGTCGCCCATAATTCCCAGGCTCCTTTTTGGAAGGTGTTCTTGGCTACCCAGGTAACTACACATTGTGTATGTTCGATAGTGGAGTTTTCGGTAGAATTTCTAAATCGGATGAATAGAGGGGCATTTTTTACAGGTGCTTTTCTTGTAGTTGCCTCTGCGATCGCCTCTGTGTTGGGGGTGGCTTCGGGGGGAATTATACATGTATTATTATTAGCTGGAGAAGGAGTTGAGAGGCCTCATGGGGGATCATACAATATTCTTCTAAGTAGCTTAATATTAGCCTTATTTATTTCATTCTTAGAAAAATCCATGCAGATCCTGATCGAAAGAAGGAAGAAGATGGAAAGCGAGTTGAAGGATATTCAATATCGGACCTTTCAGAATCGGATGGATCCGCATTATTTGTTCAATACTTTAAATACAATACATTCCTTACTCGTAACGGATCCACAAAAAGCAGATAACGCACTCATTCTACTTTCGGAAACTTACAGATTTTTATCTGACAGGATCTTCGAAAAAACGATCCCTTTTTCGGAAGAGTGGGACTTTACTGTGAACTATTTGGAGTTACAGAGGATCCGATTTTCAGACTCTCTGACTATCAGGATCAAAAAAGTGGGAGACTTTTCTAGGCTTAGAATTCCTCCTCTCACCTTACAGCCATTAGTTGAAAATAGCTTTAAGCACGGATTAGAAAATCGCTCCGAGGCAGGGATCCTGGAGATTAGCGCTACCGAAAGTTTTGGAAGAATAAAAATAGAGATCAAAAACAACGGAAACGAAAAGCAAGAACATCATTTATTGCCGGAATACAAAAAATCCGAATTTTCTCGCACCTTAAACAATATAAAATCCAGGTTAGAGTATAATTTCGGAGAAGCGGAACTCAAATTAGAAAAAGATAAATCTGGAATCACCACATTAAGATTGGAATTCGCATCAAGATGAATAGCGTGCTATATAAGGTATTAGTAATAGAAGACGAGGTCCCTGCTCGGGACCTTCTCCGCAAATTTTTGGAATATTGGCCACAGTTTGAAGTAGGTGGGATCGCAAGAACGGGTTCCCAGGCAATTGACCTTCTGAAAAAAGAAAAATTCGATTTAATGTTTTTGGACATTAATCTTCCTGAAAAAACGGGCTTACAAGTTTTGGAAGAAATCGGGGAGAATCTTCCCGTATTAGTATTCACAACTGCTTACAGAGAACATACACTCAAAGCATTCGAAGTGGGAGCCTGCGATTATCTTCTGAAACCTTATACAAAAGAAAGATTTTCCGCATGTATGGAAAGGGCGCTTCATCATCTGCAGCTAAAGTCCATTTCTAATTCCAGGGCAAGCGGAGAACCGGATCCAGTATTTGTTTTTCGTGATGGAGGCTTGATCCACCGAGTTTTGTATGCAGATCTATATTATCTTACCGCCAATGGAAAACGTTCTGTTCTACATACTAAGGATGGAGATTACGAAACTGCCAAACTATTGGGCGACTTAGAAAAAGAATTACCTAAAACGGATTTTTTACGCATCCACAGAAAACATATGGTGAATCGAAATCTTGTTTCTGCCGCAAAATCCCAAGCAGGTGGGGCATATACAATCTATCTGAAAGACGAAGATGAGACCAATCTTCCAGTAGGAAGAGAATTCGTGGACGGAGTCAAGGGCCTCTTCGGGAAGTAGGGAGAATGTTGGAATTCCAACATGGGCTCGGGGGCGCCCCCGCCCTGCATTGGGATTGGGGGGAGTGGCCCGTGGGAGAGCGCTTACACCCCTATCACAAAACCATTTCTCCGTCAAGAATATCCCTCACTTCAAATCCATGTTGGAATTCCAACAAATGGAAAATCTATTCTTTCTAAGTGATCCTGTACGCAAAAACCTTACCAAGGAATCTCCTTCTTATCTCTTAGAAAAATTCCACTTGGTCCACTCTTGTCTAATTGAGCCGCCCAAACAATTGTCTCAGCGCCATGTTCTACAGAACGAGTTGCTGATTTACCGCCCATGTCTGTTCGAACCCAACCAGGACATACGGAATTCACTTTAATATCTTTGTCGGAAGATTCTGAATGAAGAATTCTAGTCAGTGCATTCAAAGCAGTTTTGGAAATACGATATGCGGAATAGCCTGAACTCATATCATAAAGTTGTCCCATACCTGAGCTGACGTTTACGATTCTTCCATAACCGTTCTTCTTCATGACTCCTAGGATCTTTTGGGATAAAAGAAAAGGTCCTATCAGATTTGTATCCAAGGTTCCCTGAAGCATTTCTAATGTAGTGTTTTCGATAGAGCCGTTGTCCAGATAGATCCCAGCGTTATTTACAAGAATGTCGATCTTTGGATATTTCGTGAGAACATCTTTCAAGAAAGATTGGATAGAATTAGGATCGGAAACATCCAGAGCAAATGCTTCTGCAGAGCCGCCTGATTTTTGGATAGAAGATGCAGTTTTTTCGGAATCTTCTTTTTTACGGGAAGCGCAGATAATGTGGATCCCCGATTTGGAAAGTTGTTTGGAAACTTCTTCGCCTATGCCTCGGCTTGCGCCTGTTACGATTGCAATTTTTTTGTCCATAGGACTTGGACTAATCTTTGAACCAATTTTTATATTTAAAATACAAAATCATAACGGCAGGGATTGCGAGCATTGTGGTAAGAGAGCCACTTAGGATTAGTCTGCTCTCGTAAGGAAGTTCCGTAAAATTCATCCCGAAAAATCCAGTCAAGAATGTGAGAGGCATAAAGATCATAGAGACCAGGGTCAATCGTTTGATGATATCGTTCGTTTTCTGAGAAAGAATAGAGAAATATGCATCCATAGAGTTCCCGATCAGGTCCCTGTCCATATCAATTGTTTCTACTAGCCTACTCAAATGATCATATACGTCCCTAAAATAAAATCTAACTCTTTCAGAAAGGAATTTGTCTTCATACCTCATAATCAGATTTAGCACTTCTCTTTGGGGAGAAAGAACCCTTCTCATTCGGACCAGATTCCTTTTCACGTATAAAATATTTGTTATAAAGTCCGGTTCAATCTCGCTGATCAAGATTTGATTTTCCAGATCTGTAATTTGTTCCGAGATCTGGTCCAAAATTGGAAAATTAGAATCCACCAAAAGGTCGAATAAAAGATAGAGAACATGATCTGTTCCCTTAGAAGAAAAATTCTGCTCCATAAGGGTCCGATTCCAAAGAGAATCTATTAATGGTTCCTTATTTTCATGGACGGAAACTATAAACTTGCGATTGAAAAATACATGAGTTTCGGTGGCAGAAATAGATTGTTCGCCTTCTGATTTAAAACTATGAAGGACTATAAACGCATGGTCCTCGTAATCTTCGAACTTGGGTCTCTGGTTCCTGTTCACACAGTCTTCGATCGCAAGATCATGAAACCCGCAGTTTTTAGATAAAAAGATAAGATCTTCCGAACTAGGATTTTCTACGTCGATCCAGACTTTCTCTTTATTTAGAGTTTTTGCCAGTGAGAAATTTTTTAAAAACGTGGCATCCGTTTTCCGAGTGATCGCTTTAGAGGCGGAATGTTTTTCTTTGGGAGTAGGGAAGGAAAGAAAACGTATCATCTGATTGTCCTAATACGAATTTTTTCCGAGAGCTTTTTAAGGCTTTAGGTGTTCTCCAAGGCGTAAACTATATACGCGCGGAAATCTTCCAGGGTAAACTCTCTCTTATTGGTCAGGTGATTGATCATATAACCTATGATCGCTGAAGTAAGATTTTTTACTTCGAATTCAGTATAATTTGGTTTTAAAGCAAGTATGATCTTTTTAGAATTCTCATAAAAGATTAAATTAACCAAATGAATATTCCGTTTTTTTAATCTATGGATTTTTGGCTGGAGCATTAAACTCCAGTATAAACGAAGATATTCTTCGTTCTCTTTAACCAATTTGATTATCTGTCCGCCTAAAAATTGGATAAGCTCGGCTCTATTCTCTGAAGTATTCAATTTTTCAGGGAGATATTTTTTTAGGATCGTATCATGTGACTCAATGATCCCTTCTAAAATTGATTCTTTAGATTCGAAATAGCGGTAGGCAAGGCCCAAGGATAAACCGGCTCTCTGGGCAATTTGCCTCATGGTAGATCCGTGATACCCTTGTTCAGAAAATAATTTGAGGGAAGTTCTTAAGATTAGGTCTCTTGTATCTTTGGCCATTTTTTACCGAATGGAATAGAGAACCTTTCTGGACCCAATCCTTTCTCGGTTGGTTTCCATTCTATTCTTATAGCCGTAGGCCTTCTCTGGTTTTAGAAGAGAGAATAGATCATACAATTCGATCTCGAATTGTAGCATAACTTCTGCTACTTCTTCCGGAAATTTTTCCAGAGATTTCATAGCGTCCACACAAACATGTCTGGAGTTGATCTTATCAGGACGGATCTCTTCAGCTATCTTTCTGAAATTTTGTTTGGTGATCGTACCGCCTACAGAAGTTTTTTTACCTCTGTCTTTGGAGATCGCAATGATAGTGCGAGTAACTTTCATCACTTCTTTATCATCAGGGATCATTCCCATAGAAGCCGAGAGATCAGATCTTGCAGCAGTCACCTGATCCAGATCCTCGAAAGCACTGGAGTCAGCAATCTCCAACATATTTTTATAACCTGTGATTGTCTCCAGGTTGATAGCCTTAGTGACCTTGGAAAAAGTCACAGGACTTAGCATACTTTTAAGAGTAGAAATAAAATTTTTAAGAGCGTACGAAGATTCGATCATAGGTGCAGAAATACCTTCGATCTCTTCTTTCACGAGCATACGGATATCTGTTCTGGCCTCCGGTCCGCCGATCTTAACAGTGACCGGAACCAAATCTTTAGCCACGATATGAAGCGCTCGGATCTCGTCCGAATCCATATCTTCCGTTTCCGTGCCTCCTTTCAATCCTACGATAGGATAGCTCTGTTTCAGAGAAATCAGGTGGCGGCGAAGTTCGATAATTTTGCGGTCTATCTGCTCTTTCACGTTTCTAATATCGTCCTTTTCAAAAAAACAGTAAGGATTTTTAGGAAAAAAGCTATGGCCGCGTCCCTCGCCAAGGCTCGGACCGTGCTCTCACCTCCGGTCAAAAAATCGTGAAATTTCACACAAAGGCCGCAAGGTGGGGAAGAAACGGAACTTATTGTATGATCGCGAGGATCTGACTATCTTATGCTTTCAAAACTCCCTTTATTATCCGCTCTTAGTTTATTTCTCTTTTTCGGTTGTTCCAAAGAGGATATAGACGAGATCAAAGGAAAGAAGAAGGAGGAATTCAATCCGGTTGCTAGCTATTTTTTCTGCGTCGCTTCTACCCAAGCATGTATAGATGACCAAGGAGAGGATTGTTTTATCATCGAAAATGATCCGCAATACTTCGCAAACGGAGGTGGCGGGGTTGAGGCTTTTTGTCTGGATAGAACAGCTGAAACAATGCTCGTCACCAAAACGGGTGGCATGTAACTGAAGTCTATGAGTTCGGTGGTTTCTGAGCGAACCTAAGGAGACGAAAATGGATCTTTAGTCTTCCGAATTGACGGGAAATACCGATCCCGTATCAATAGACCTATGAGCCAGCCGAAGGGCAGTACCTTTTTGAAAAAACTTCCTACATGGATCCAAGAAATCTTTGGAGAAGAATCCGTAGATTCCTCACTCTCCTTCTTTTTTATCGTTTTATTAGTTTTAGCTTTTAAATCCTCAGTATTGGACGCGAACAATATTCCATCGGGTTCTATGCTCCCCACTTTGAAGATAGGGGATTTTCTGTTCGTAAATAAAATGAGATATTCTCTCAGACTTCCTTTTACGGATATCGAACTCAAAAGATACGATGATCCTAAAAGAGGAGATATCGTAACCTTTATCCCGCCAGATGGAGCAGTCTCGCCTGAAGAGAAAGAAGGCTGGTTTCCAAAAAGATTCGTAAAAAGAGTGATCGGTCTTCCTGGGGATAGGATTCGAATCGTAAAGGTGCTACATGAGAGAGATGGATTTCCTACTGTCTATGGCAGAATAGAATATATGGGAAAAGGAAAAACAGACTTCTCCGCTTATGATTTCAAGGATGCAGAAAAGGGAAATCTATTCGATGACTTGGACGATGACGCAGCAGTCCAATATTATCTTTTTAAAGAAAGTAAACCTGGCTTTGAGCACTATGTCATCGAAGGAAACATGCGCCCTTATAATCATGAATTCAAAGAGGCAGACTGTTTTCAGATTACAGGTTGTGTGATCCCGGATGATCATTATATGATGATGGGAGACAATCGAACGAATTCTTCTGACTCTAGATTTTGGGGATTTGTTCCTAGGGACAATATACTTGGAAAAGCTGCATTGATCTATTTCTCCATCAATTGGAAAGACCATGTATGCGCTTACAAAAGTGCAGAAGACTTGGGGCTAAACGGAGACTCCGCGCAAAAATACGATCCGGAAGAATTTAGATCGAAATGTGGAGACATTGGTTCTAATATGAACTGGTTCAAGAGTACTATATTCTATAGAATACCTAGAATGCAGGTCCGTTGGTATAGGATCGGAACCGTATTAGAATAAATATGAGCGAACCGGATCAAAAACCACCAGAAAATAACGATACTTCTGCATGGCAGCTTGCTAGTGTAGGGACGGAGTTTGCTTTTATTCTTATTGCATCCGTCTTTATAGGAAGGTATCTGGATGGACGTTTCGGTTGGTCTCCATTTGGGATCTTATTCGGGGCGATTTTCGGATTCGGTTACGGGATTTATTATCTTATCACCAGAGTTTCCCAATTCGATAAAAAGGACTAGGTTCCGTTCTTGGGAATAAAGGACTCTGGTGGAGTATTGCAGCCTAAAAAGTATTATTTAGGCTTTGTAATCCTTCTACTTATCTTCGGTTTATGGTTCTGGTTCTACGGAGCTTCTTATCCTAGCGTATGGAAGGGGATTGTAATATCTCTCGTCCTATCTTTACTTATTAATTATTTTAGATTTTATAACCTTTGGAAACATTCCAAAGATGGTTTTCCGATTCAATTTGGAACGACTGTTCTGTCTTTTTTTATTCATTTAGCCGTTTTAGTACTGTTTATCTGGAGAGGTGAACGTGAGGGTTTCGTGATCGGTTTTTTTATTGCCCATTTCGCCAACCTTTTAATATTGGTACTCGCAAGGTGACCCCTTAAAACGCCTCAAAGAACGTTTTAGAGTGACTTTGCGGGAAATAGAACCCTGGGTGGTGCTCCCAAAACTCTTCTTTCCTGTCGTTTACGAGAGGACCCTTTACAAGTATGTTGAAACAAATCTTCGCAACCGCATTATTATTGTTCTCACTTCCATTATTTGCTTCTGAGGGAGAAGCTTCCAAACCTTTCGATTTGAATGAGGTGTTGGTTCACCACTTGATGGACCACGCTGAGTTTCCTTTCAACGTGGGTGGAAAGAAAGTTTTCGAAGGACATGAAAGTTTTGATCCTCATGCAGAAAACATCTTCGTAGATCATTCGACCGGTCATAGATTCCATTTCGTTGGCGGTATCGATCTTCATATCACTCGTCGTGTTACGATGATGTGGATTGTTTCTTTCCTTCTTTTAATCGTATTTATTCCAGCGGCTCGTTTGATCGCAAAAAATCCATTAAAGATACAAAGTAGATTTGCGAACGCTGTCGAAGCTTTTATCACTTTCTTGAAAAAGGATGTAGTGGATGCAAATACTGATGGCCACGGACATTCTTATTATCATTACATTTTCACATTATTCTTCTTCATTCTATTCTGTAACTTAATGGGACTCATTCCTCCAGTAGGAGAAGTGATCCAACTTGGAATCGAATCTGTGAATGCAGGCGAAGAAGTTGCAGCTGCAACAGAACATGCAGCTTCTGGTCACCATGAACCGATCTGGATCGCAAAAGTTTGGAATGGTATTACTGTCACAGGTGATGTTTCCGTAACCGTTTCTCTTGCACTTATTACATTACTTCTGATCTACGGAACAGGATTCGTTTACCAAGGACCGAAGTTCATTCTTCATTCCGTTCCGAATGGAGTTCCTGCACCTCTTTATTTACTAATGTGGCCATTGGAGTTTATCATCTCCCCACTTGCTAAAGCATTCGCACTCACTGTGCGTCTTTTGGCGAACATGACCGCTGGACACGTAATCATCTTAGCGCTGCTCGGATTTATTTTCCAATTCCAGACTTTATGGGTTTCTATCGCTTCCGTTCCTGGGGCAGTCGCTATCTATTTCTTGGAATTGTTCGTGGCCTTCTTACAGGCTTACGTGTTTGCTTTATTAACTTCGCTCTTTATTGGATCGAGCATGCATAGGCACTAATTTTAATTATAAGCGTTTTGATTTCAAATAGGAGAAAGTAATAAAATGGAATTCGGACTAGGTTACATTGGAGTAGGAATCGCAGCTGGACTCGCTATTTTAGGCGCAGGACTCGGAATCGGAAGAATCGGTGGCTCTGCTGCTGAAGGAATCAGCCGTCAACCTGATGCAGCTGGAAAAATCCAAACTGCAATGATCATCTCTGCAGCCCTTATCGAAGGTGCGGCTCTGTTCGCAATCGTTATTGCGTTCCTTGCAGGTGGAACTCTGAACACTGCAGTTAGCAAAGCATCTGCTGCTAAAACTGAAGTTTCTGCACCGGCTGAAGGTAAATAATCTTGTTTCTCTTGGCAGCTGACAGGGGATTAGGCGCACTACTAGACGTTAATCCGGGTCTGATCATTTGGACCCTGATTACCTTCACAATAGTCGTCATTATCCTTAAAGTTTTCGCTTGGGATGTGATCCTCAAAGCTCTGGATGAAAGAGCTGAGACCATCCAAAACGATATTCGTAAGGCTGCTGACGTACGTTCCGAAGCGGAATCTTTGCTGAAAGATTATGAAACAAGAATCGCTCAAGCAAAAGACCAAGCTAACGGAATCGTAGCGGAAGCCAAATCGGACGCTACTAACCTGAAAAACAAAATGTTGGATGATGCTTCGAAAGAAGTGAAGGCTCTTAAAGATACTGCACTGAAAGATATCGAACTCGCAAAATCCAAAGCATTGGCAGAACTCCAAGGACAGATCGTGGACATGACCGTTCAAGTCGCGGCTCTGGTTCTGGAGAAACAGTTAAAAGCTGACGATTATAAGTCCTTTATCGAGAACGAGTTAGGCAAGATCAAGAAACTGAGCGCGTAACAAATGAGCTATTCTGCGATCCCAAAAACATACGCGGCCGCTTTCGCGGACGCTAGTTCTTCTCCGGAAGAAGCCGAACAGGAATTGGATTCTATCGTAAGTATTTTTAAGATAGAACCGCAGTTCCGCGATTTTTTCGATACCCCTTCCGTTAAAAGGGAAGATAAGGAAGCTGTTCTATTAAAGACCTTCCAGGGGAAAATTTCGGAAATCACACTGAACTTTTTACAGGTGCTTCTTCGCAGGGGAAGATTTTCATTTCTTTCCGAAATTCACGAAGCTTTAAAAGAAGAACTGGATCGTAAAGCAGGAAGAGTTCGCGCGAAAGTTAAAAGTTATCCCGCTATGGATGAGGCTTCTCTCTCCAAACTTAGGGAAGTATTAAAAGAAAGATTCAAATCGGAGTTCATCTTGGAAGCAAGTGAAGATCCGAGCCTTCTCGGAGGTTTCGTGGTCAGATTCCAAGACTTGGCGATCGACTCTTCCATGAAAAGCCAACTTAAGAAAGTAAGGCAAACCTTGCTGGACAGCAAATTACCGGTCGGAGTGGTGTATGAAAATTAAAACAGACGAAATTACGTCGGTCCTCAAACAGGAAATTTTAAATTATAAAAAAGATCTGGGTGTCGAAGAAGTCGGAACTGTTCTGGAAGTAGGGGACGGTATCGCTCGAGTTTTCGGTCTCAGAAACGTGATGGCTGGAGAACTTGTGGAATTCCAAAACGGAGTTCGCGGTCAGGCATTCAACTTGGAAGACAATTCCGTGGGTGTGATCATTTACGGAGATTACAAAAACATCCGTGAAGGATTCTCCGTAAAAAGAATTGGAAAAATCTTAGAGGTTCCGGTAGGACCGGAAATGCTCGGACGTGTGGTAAACCCACTTGGTGAGCCTCTGGATGGAAAAGGACCGATCAATACCAAACATACTCGTGCGGTAGAAAGTCCTGCTCCTGGTATTTCCAAAAGACAACCGGTCGAAGAGCCTCTTCAAACCGGTATCAAAAGTATCGACGCAATGATCCCGATAGGCCGTGGACAAAGGGAGTTGATCATTGGAGACCGTGGAACTGGTAAAACTTCCATCGCTCTGGATACGATCATCAACCAAAAAGGTTCCGGCGTTATCTGCGTTTACGTAGCGATCGGACAGAAAGCTTCCACTGTAGCGACTATCGTGGAAAAACTAAAAGCAGTTGGAGCTCTCGATTATACCATCGTGGTTTCCGCAACTGCTGCTGATCCTGCTCCTCTACAATATATTGCGCCGTATTCTGGCTGTTCTTTTGCAGAATACTTCATGTATAATGAGAAAAAAGCTACCTTAGTTGTTTATGATGACTTATCAAAACAAGCGGTTGCTTATCGCCAAATGTGTCTTCTTCTTCGTAGACCTCCGGGCCGCGAAGCTTATCCTGGAGACGTATTTTATCTCCACTCTCGCTTATTAGAAAGAGCGGCTAAATTGGACGAAAAATATGGAGCAGGTTCCTTAACCGCGCTTCCTATCATCGAGACCCAAGAAGGTGAGGTTTCTGCTTATATTCCGACTAACGTGATTTCGATCACTGACGGTCAGATTTATCTGCAATCCAACTTATTCGCATCCGGGGTTCGTCCTGCAGTGGATGTGGGTATCTCTGTATCTCGTGTTGGTTCCGCAGCTCAGATCAAAGCGATGAAACAAGTCGCTGGAAAAATGAAATTGGAATTAGCTCAGTTCAGAGAGTTAGAAGCATTCGCTCAACTTGGAACTGACTTAGATCCAATCACTCAGGCTCAGTTGGACAGAGGATATCGCATCGTCGAGATGTTGAAACAACCTGTTTCCAGCCCTTATCCTGTAGAAGAACAAGTGGTCGAAATTTTCGCGGTAACCAGAGGACATATGGACAAGGTTCCAGTTCCTAAGGTGAGAGAGTTCGGAGCACATTTATTAAACGTTCTTCGCACACAACAACCGGAAGTTTTGAACGCTATTCGCACCGAAAAGAAAATTTCGGACGAAGGAAAACTGGGAGAGGTTATCGCCTCTATCGCAGCTGACTTTGTTAGGAACCTGAAGTAAGCGGAGAAAAATCTTGGCTACACCTCGGGAAATAAAGAAACGGATCAGCTCCGTTAAAAACACTCGGAAGATCACTCGAACTATGGAAATGGTCGCTACGGCTAAATCCAAAAAGTTGAGTGATCGGGTGAACGCGTCCCATCCATTCTCTAACAAAATTAAGGAATTGGTGGGAGCGCTTGCATCACTTGCTTCCGTAGTAAAAAGTCCTTATTTAAGAAAACCGAATACGATCCGTTCGATCGCTCTTCTTGTGATTACTGCAAACAGAGGTCTTTGTGGAGGATATAACTCCAAGACGATCCGTTTAGCAAAAAATCGTATCCAAGAATTGAAAGATCAGGGCGTGAACGTTCGACTTTTTGTTGTCGGTAAAAAGGGAATTTCCTATTTCCAATTCGCAAAAGAGAAAATAGAAAAATCTTATACTCATATCGACGATAAGTCCGGTTACAAGGAAGCGGAAGAATTTGCAGACTTCTTTTTGGGTCTATTTGCAAGTGAAGAGGTGGATTCTGTGGAAATTATTTCTACAGTTTATCATTCTTCTGCAAACCAAGAGGCTGAAGTTACTAAGGTTCTTCCGTTCGAAGCACAAGGAGAAGCTAACGTAGGTTCCAACGTTCTATATGAGCCAAGTCCGGCTGATATTTTGGAATCACTTCTTCCTTTAGTGGTAAAAACTGCATTTTTAAAAGCGATCTTGGAAGCAAATTGTTCCGAGCAGATCGCAAAGCGCGTGGCCATGAAATCCGCAACGGACGCGGCCTCCGAGATGATCAAACTTCTGACCCGCGGTTATAACCGTATTCGTCAGGCGAAGATCACTCAGGAGATCTCGGAGATCGTAGCGGGTGCGGACTCGCTAAACTAGTTCTGGTATTGGAGTACTTGGATGAGCAAAGGTAAAGTAAAACAAATCATCGGATCCGTTTTGGATATCGAATTCGAGTCCGGACATCTGCCCGAAATTTTTAACGCGCTTGAAATCGACGCGGTCGTAGAAGGCAAAAAGGAAAAAATTATCGCCGAAGTGCAACAGCATATCGGTGGTAGTGCAGTAAGAGCGATTGCTCTTTCTTCCACTGACGGCTTGGTCCGAGGACAGGATGTTTCTGATACAGGAGCTCCTATCTCCGTTCCAGTTGGGGATGTGACCCTCGGAAGAATTTTTAACGTTCTTGGAGAGCCTGTTGATGAAGGCGCTCCTATCCAAGTGAAAGAGCGTAAACCGATTCACAGAGCGGCTCCAAGTTACGAAGACCTTTCCCCTAAAACGGAAGTATTCGAAACAGGGATCAAGGTTATCGACCTTCTTGCACCTTATATCAAAGGTGGAAAGACCGGACTCTTCGGTGGAGCCGGAGTAGGTAAGACAGTTCTTATCCAAGAGTTGATCAATAATATCGCGAAACAACACGGTGGATTCTCAGTATTCGCTGGTGTTGGCGAAAGAACCAGAGAAGGAAACGACCTCTGGAGAGAGATGAAAGAATCCGGAGTTATCAACAAGACTGTACTTTGTTATGGTCAGATGAATGAGCCTCCTGGTGCTCGTCTTCGTGTTGCTCTTTCTGCTCTTACAATGGCAGAACATTTCCGCGATTCTATCGGAACAGACGTATTACTCTTCGTAGACAATATCTTCCGTTTCTCCCAAGCGGGATCAGAAGTATCGGCTCTACTCGGACGTATGCCTTCTGCAGTAGGATACCAACCAACTCTTTCCACAGAGATGGGTGCTCTTCAAGAGCGTATTACTTCTACTCGTAAGGGATCCATTACTTCCGTTCAGGCGATTTACGTTCCTGCGGACGACTTGACTGACCCTGCTCCTGCTAACGCTTTCGCTCACTTGGATGCAACTACGGTTCTTTCTCGTGCGATTTCTGATAAAGGGATTTATCCTGCGGTTGACCCGCTCGATTCAACTTCCCGCGTGATGAACGCAGAAGTTCTGGGTGCGGAACACTATGGTGTTGCTCGCGAGGTGCAAAGGATTCTTCAGCGTTATAAAGATCTTCAAGATATTATCGCGATCCTTGGTATGGACGAACTTTCTGAGGACGATAAGGTTCTTGTTGCGAGAGCAAGAAAGATCGAGAAATTCCTTTCTCAGCCTTTCCACGTTGCGGAAGTATTCACAGGATCTCCTGGAAAATACGTAAAACTTGCAGATACAGTTCGCTCTTTCAAAGAGTTGATTTCCGGAAATTGCGACCACCTTCCAGAGCAAGCCTTCTACATGGTAGGAACCATAGAAGACGCGATCGAGAAGTCCAAAAACCTGAGAGCATAATCGATGGCAGCCAAGCTAGACGTATCGGTAATCTCTCCAGAGAAACTACTCTTCCACGGCGATGCGGACAGCATCGTCGTGCCTGGAAGCGAAGGGTTTTTCGGAGTGTATCCGGGCCATACATCTCTTGTTTCCCTACTTGGGATCGGCGTGTTGGAAGTCCGACAAGGAAATAAGACCAAGATCGCCGCTATCGAAGGCGGGTTTTTCGAAGTAAGAGACAATAAAGTTACAATTTTGACTGACCACGGTAGCCTGAAGGAAGATATCGACCTTGCTGCCGCTCAAAAAGCCCTAGAAGAAGCGGAAGCTCTTCCTGCCTCCAGCGAGAAAAATACTCTCGTCCTAAAAGCAAAAACCCGAATTTTAGCAGCTTCCCGCTAATATTTAGGGGTTCCAAATTCCGAAAATTATTAAGGGACACTTCTATCGGTTAAGGCCGAAGAAGTTTCCCGTATACGAAGAGAAGGTCCTCTAATATAAGGGGACAGACTCGAAATTTTTTCGGATTGTATTTCCTGCAACTTAGGAGATCCTCCGAATTAGACAGACGGATTTTTAGCATACTGTAGGAAGCATGGCGGACGATTTTACGATAGACGAGGGAGAGGGGTTTCCAGCTGGAAATGGAGAGGATTTTGATCCGAGTGAAATGAGCTTGGACGAAATAGATTCTCTCTTGGCTAGCGATGGAGATTCCTCCGATTTTAATTTCGATTCCGTTCCGGGAGATTCGCCAGATACTGAAGGCTTCGAGGAGTTACTCGCTTCTTCTGGAGATGATTATCCGGATGACCTACCTAGTTTTGAACCTGAAGAAACTGACTTTGGTTCTGACTTAAGCCAATTAGATGAGTCCGTCCATCTGGACGAAGACTTCGATTTCGAACTCACAGATCCTATGATCGATGCTGAGATCGACAGGCTTTTAGATATTGATGATGATCTGAATTCTCCTCCTACATCTTCTTCCTCCGCTCCTTCTTGGAAAGAAGCAGCACCTTCGGCTCCACTTGAAAATCATGAGGAAGCATTCGGAGATTTAGGATCTTTAGACTTAGGAGATTTTTCTCAGCCCGGAGATATTCCTTCATCCGCATTCCATTCAGACGACCAACCATTCGAT